>JAAYNE010000018.1 GCA_012521015.1 Clostridiaceae bacterium
TATTTATGTTAAAGTTAATTTGAGTCAATTGCAATATTTTAAGAAATTACATTTAAGAGGATTTTAAGTAATATTATTCTCTTTAAGTTAATTGAAATATTCAAGGAAATTACGGTAATGGAGCTTTTAAGTAATATTAATTCTCATAGAACAATCCTGCATTGCGATTGTAATGGCTATTATGCTTCAGTCGAATGTTTGATGCGTCCGGAATTATGCTATTTGCCGATGGCAGTCACCGGTAATCCGGAAAACCGACACGGCATCATATTAGCCAAAAATCAACTGGCAAAAGAAGCCGGAGTTATTACTGCCGAAACGATTTCCGAAGCCAAGCGCAAATGTCCTCATCTGGTTTGTGTAAGTCCGCAACATGATCTTTATCAAGAATATTCTATTAAAATTAATAACATTTATCGGGAATATACTGAACGGGTTGAACCTTTTGGGATTGATGAGAGTTTTTTAGACATGACTGCTTTATGGCAAAATTATGCTGCAAGCCCGGCCCAATTTGCTGATTTGCTCAGAAAAAGAATTAGAGAAAATATCGGTCTTACAATATCGGTCGGTGTTTCTTTTAATAAAATCTTGGCTAAGCTGGGCAGCGATTTAAAAAAGCCTGATGCAACCACTGTTATTTCGCCGAAAGATTTGGCAGCCAAAGTTTGGCCGCTAGATATCACAAATTTACTCTATGTCGGCAAAGTCACTGCAGAACGTTTAAGAGTTATTAATATCAATACAATTGGCGATCTTGCTAAAACTGACCCTGATTTTCTCGTTTCTTATCTCGGAAAAATCGGAGAGAACCTAAGTTTGTACGCACGTGGTTTAGAAAATAGCGAAGTACAGAAATATTCTGAATTGGATGAGGCAAAATCGATTGGTAACGGCATGACGTTTAGTGAAGATTTAACTGATTGGACAAAAATTAAGGAAGGTTTGTCTGGTTTAGTTGACGAAGTTGTTACACGACTAATAAGATCTAGAAAATTATGTAATGTAATTCAAGTTCAGCTTAAAAGCTCTGATTTTCAAGTTTATTCCCGCCAAACTACACTGAGCCAACATATTCAAAAACGTGAACAAGTTTGGACAATCGTCTGGCAATTAATTAATGAATTGTGGGATGAAACAACTCCCATCAGATTATTGGCCGTCACTGTTTCAGGTCTAGAAAATCAAGGTGAGGTTTATACACAAATGTCTCTTGCCGATATTTCGTCAAGTGGTAAGAAAACCGTTGTAGGTGGTAACAAAAAGGCCAAAGATTCAAAAAAACAAGATCAAATCAAAAATTTGATTTTTAAACTTAATCAACAAATGGGTGGAAATTATCTTAAACTAGGCAGAAATAAAGAATTATAAATAACAACAAAAAAGAAAGAGGTACTATGATTAATTTAAATTTTTATCAAAACGGAGGAATACCGGTTATATTCAGCTCAGATCAAAACAAGTCTGAACTAATTGATTGGGCTAAAAATAACACAACATTCAAGGCTGAACAAGCTGAAGTTTATTATTTACCGAATCCGGAATCAGGAGGCTTAATTTTAGTCGGACTGAATTCCGAGCAAGATTTGACTTTTGATCAGTTGCGTTATTTGGGTTTTAAAATTTATAAAACCGCAACTGCAAATAAGATTGGTGAAATCGAAATTATAATGCCGCCAATCGCTGAAAAATGCAATATAAAAGTAATGAAATCTATTGTTGAAGGCATGATCCAAGCTACTTATAAATTCGACAAATATTTATCAAAAAAAGACGAAAATCCGGTCAAAAAATTTACGGTAAACTATACTCCAAATCACGGTTCCGTAGAAACAATGCAAGCAACATTTAACAAATTAAAAGATGTGATGGACGGTGTTTTCTTAGCGAGAGATTTAGTTAACCAAACTTCAAATTATATTTATCCTGAAACTTTGGCCCAAGCAGCAATTGATTCACTTCAGCCTTTAGGTGTTGAGTTAGCCGTTTATAACTATAAGCAAATTAAAGAAATCGGCATGGAAGCGTTTCTCGCAGTTGCACAAGGTTCAAATAAGGAACCCAGATTAATCGTCATGAAATATCAGGGAAATCCGGATTCCGATCAATTTACAGGTTTAGTCGGTAAAGGTATTACCTACGACAGTGGAGGTTATTCAATTAAACCGTCTGACGGAATGGAAGATATGCATTGTGATATGAGCGGTGCAGCTACAGTCATCGGTACATTGTACGCATTGGCAAAAACCGAAGCTAAGACAAATGTGTATGGCATTATTGCCGCCTGTGAAAATTTGATTTCCGGTACTTCATTTAAAGTCGGTGATGTCATTAATTCTTTGTCCGGTAAAACAATTGAAATCGGCAATACTGATGCTGAAGGACGTGTCACTCTGGCAGATGCGGTTTACTATGCAACCGATAATCTGAAAGTAAATCAGGTAATTGATTTGGCCACTTTAACCGGTGCATGTTTGGTTGCTCTGGGCGAAGAGTATACGGGTGTAATTACCAACAATAATGATTATTATCAAGAATTCGAAGCAGCAGCTAAAAAAGTTGGAGAAAAAGTATGGTTATTACCTAATGACAAAAAATTTACCGAACTCAATAAATCAAAAGTTGCCGATATTAAAAATGTCGGCGGACGTCTGGCAGGAACAATCACTGCAGGTCAATTTATCGGTGAATTTGTTGCTAATAACATACCTTGGATCCACCTAGACATTGCCGGAACAGCTTATTTGAGCAAAGAAAATGATTTTTTACCTGAACGTGCCACAGGTGTTCATGTTAAAACATTGACAGAATTTTTAGCACGATAATTTGGCACCATAACAAAAACACCCCCGAGTCTTAGTCTAAAAGTAAAACCGACGAACTTTTGTCCGTCGGTTTAAATTCAACTTATTCGGCGTGTTTTAATTAAAAATTACTACTAAATACCTTTTGTGGCATCAATAACTGAACGAACAGCTGCTGCAGATTTATGCAGAAGTTCCAATTCATTCGGTGGTAATTTCACTTCAAGTATTTTTTCAATGCCTTCACTACCGACAATACAAGGAACATTAACAACTACATCATGTAAACCGTACTCACCTTCCATGACACAACCAACCGTGCGAATTGTATTTTCATCATTAAGAAATGAATTACACAATTGAGTAGTTGCAATACCGATACCGTAGTAAGTTGCACCTTTTCGCTTAATCACTTCAGCACCGGCTTTTCTGGTTTTTTCAGCTATTTCTAATTTTTCTTCTTCAGTAAATTCAACACCGGCAGCCACACAATAATCATCAATGCTGAAGCCGGCTATTTTTGAAAAACTCCATGCCGGGAATTGGCTTTCACCATGTTCGCCGAAAATATAAGCATGCATATTCTTCATATCAATGTCAAATTTATCAGCCAACAAAGTCCGTAACCGGATACCGTCAAGAACTGTGCCTGATCCGACAATCCTGCCACGTGGTAAACCTGTCCATTTGCTTATATGGTAGGTCAAAACATCAACCGGATTTGATACTACTAAGATTATGCCGCCATCATAATATTCCATGGCGCTTTCGGTCATCGATTTGGCAATTCGGCAATTTTTCTCTGCCAAGTCCAAACGGGTTTCACCCGGTTTACGTCCGGCACCTGCTGTTATTACGATGATGTCGCAACCTTTGATATCCGAATAATCACCGGCATAAATATCCATTTCATGCAAGAATGGTAAGCCGTGCTTAATGTCCATCACTTCGCCTTCTGCTCTTTTTCGATCAATATCTATCAGTACCAATTCATTACACGTATGACGAATCGACATGACATAGGCAACGTTTGCTCCGACATTTCCTGCACCAATAATTGCGATTTTTGTTCCTGTTATTTCTCTCATGGTAACACCTCGGTATGTTAGTTAAGTTTAGGCAGCTGAAGCACTTTGCTTAGCAGAAATTCTCGTACGAGCAATATCCAACAGTACAGCAGCAATTATGACAAATCCTAAAATTATTTTCTGCCAATGTGGTCCTACACCCAAAATGTTTAAACCATTATTCATAATTCCCCAAGTTAATGCGCCTGCAAGTGTATTCAACATACTACCGCTAAAAGTACCTCCGATATAAACCGCAGCTAAAGCTTCTAAGGCTAAATCTTGGCCGGAGGTTGGTTGTCCGCTGTTTAACCTTCCGGTCATAACAATTCCAGCAGCAGCAGCACACACACCACATACTATAAACATCAACACTCTTGTTTTATTTACACTAATTCCTGATAATCTTGCCACTTCAGGTTTTTCACCGACAGCAAGAACAGATCTGCCAAAAATAGTGTATTTCAAAACGAACGCTCCAATAGCAAAAAGCACAAGCATAATCAAGACAGGAACCGGGAATACATTACCAATATAACCTCTGCCTAACATTACAAAGTTATCCGGTATACCCGTGACAGGCATACTCTTTGTTGTTAACAAAATTAGACCGTTAATCACATACTGCATTGCTAAAGTAGTGATAAAAGAAGGTACTTTTAGATATGTAACAACAACACCTGAAAAACATCCAATAAGGCCGCCGATTAGAATTGCTATTAAAATTGCTAACCAAGTATTCATATCCTGCTTCGTGGTTAAAAGTGCTGCATTTGTTCCGGCAAAAGTAGCCATCATCCCTGTAGAGAGATCAATTTCTCCTCCCAAAACAACAAACGAAACTCCCAATCCGACAATAGCAGTAACACTAACTTGTCTTACAACATTAATAACATTATTTAAAGTAAGGAAATTCTTGGAAATTATAGATAATACGATAGATAATATAATAACTATAAACCAAGCTCCCAGTTTATTCACCGCTTGTTGAACCTTAACAATACCACTCTTACTTTTATTCATAGGACTTTCCTCTTTTACTTTGAGCAAAATACATTAGGAATACCCTCCGCTTTTATGTTTTTTTGCTCATAATTTTTATTTGTTTATTATTTTTTCAGTTTTTTGCTCTACCTCTTAATGCGTAATCAGTCAAAAGATGCTGGGAGAAATCTGCTTTGTCTACTTCACCAGCTATTGAGCCTTCACTCATAACAATAGCACGATCACTCATACCTATTATTTCTTCAAGCTCAGAAGATACTAGAATAACAGCTTTTCCTTCATGAGATAACTCATTAATCAAGTCATAAATTTCTTTCTTCGCACCAACGTCAATACCTCGTGTCGGTTCATCAAGTAATAGAATTCTGGAATCTGAGTATAACCATCTTGCAATAATAACTTTTTGTTGGTTACCTCCACTAAGAAATCTAATAGGTTGTGCTACACTCGGTGTTTTTACGCTTAAAAGATCAACATATTCTTCAGCAACATCATTTATCTTATTCAGATTAACATAAAATCCAAACTTAGCTAGTCGGCGGAAGTTAGCTACCGCAACATTCATTGCAACAGAGGAACTTAACAGCAATCCTTCTTCTTTTCGATTTTCAGTAACAAAACCTATACGATGCTCAATTGCATCCTTAGGACTTTTAATATTAACTTCTTCCCCATCGATTATTATTTTACCGCTCTTCTTCTTACTTGCACCAAATAATAACTCCAGAAGCTCTGTTCTTCCTGCTCCAACAAGCCCGGAAATTCCTAAAATTTCACCTGCTCGGAGTTCAAATGATACCTCATGGACTTTATTGTCAAAATCACATAATCCATCAACTTCCAAAATAACATCGCCTATATCGGGATCTCTTTCAGGAAATTGGCGAACAAGTTTTCTACCGATCATTTTTTCAATCATTTCATCTCTTGAAATATCACCTACCGGATATTGACCGATAAATTCTCCATCTCTCATTATGTTAATGGTATCACAAATTTCGAATATTTCTTCGAATTTATGACTAATGTATATGACCGTAACATGATTTTTTCTCATCTTTTCGATCATTTCAAACATTATTTTAATTTCAGCTTCTGTTAAAGATGAGGTCGGCTCATCCATTATTACAAGTTTTGCGTTTTTGCTTATGGCTTTTACTATTTCAATTATTTGCTGTTCTGCTATGCTGAGGTTCCCCAGCACAGCATCAACAGCAATGTCTATATGGAATTCATCGAGAATCTCTTGACTAGCTCTCATCATTTCTTTCCACGATATAAAACCAGCCTTTTTGGGAGATCTACCGATGTAGATATTTTCGGCTACAGTCATTTTATTAAGTAAGTTCAGTTCCTGATATATTATTGCAATACCTAATCTTTCAGCATCACTCGGTTTATGAATATCAACCAGTTCTCCATCAAAATTTATAGTACCGCTATCAGGGAGGTATGCGCCAGAAAGAACCTTCATTAAAGTTGATTTGCCAGCACCATTCTCACCAACTAAGCCGTGCACTACTCCTTTTTCGAATTTGACATCAATATTCGAAAGTGCCTTAACACCAGGAAAAGATTTTTCAATTCCATTTAATTCCAATATATAATCTGTTCCCATTTTTTATCCTCTATCATCTTCAATTTTTTCTTTCCGGCACATTTTTTATTTGTTTACACTACTTACGTCAAGACTCAACTCTCTTCTTAGTCAAGAGCCAACACCTCAGCACCTGTCAACTGACCGTCTTTACAATAAACTCCGCCGGGGATAACCATAACTTCTTCTACTTCTTTACCGGCAAAGATATCTTCAATAGCTTGCATTGCAGCTGTTGCTTCATCAGCAGGAGCTTGTGTAACTGAACCAATGTAGTTTCCACCCTCATTGATTTTCTCAACCTCTTCATCCTCACCATCATATCCTACGACCCAAACGTCTTCACGATTTGCACCAACTGTTGCATCATAAGCACCTAAGGAAGCTTGTGCGCTAACACCGTAAAACAATTCTACATCAGGATATGCAGTCAATGCATCTTCGCCATTTTGCATACCTTCTTCTCTTGTTCCGGTATCATATTCATTCTTCAGGTCAACTGTGATTCCATTTTCTTCCAATCCGGCTATAAAGCCTTTCGCTCTGTCTTGTAAGAACTCTGTGCTGCCTGTAAAGGTAACCACATTTGCGGAGTCTCTTCCTTCTTCCTTCAAGCGATAAGCAGCATATTTTCCACCCAAGTATCCTGCATCATAGTGATCCGTTCCAATTGCTACTGAAACCAATCCTTCTAGAGGAGAATCCGAGAAATCAAGTCTGCTTATAGCCAGAACCGGTATACCTTTGCTGTACGCATCTTCAAACACATCAACTAGTGCATCATAAAACCAGCTGCTCGATATGAGTGCATCTGCACCACTATTAATCAAATCCTGTAAAGCATTTAATTCTTTTGACGCATCCATTTCTACGTCCACTAGAGTAACTTCCCAGCCTCTTTTTTCAGCCTCTATCTGCAGCTGTTCTTCCATTCTGACAAAATAAGGGAAGTTCATCGATACAACTGTAACACCAACTTTTTTCCCTTCGGCCGGAGCTTCTTCTTTCTCAGCTTCAGTCTCTTCGGCTTTTTCAGTCTCTTTAGCTTTTTCAGTTTCTTCAGCCTTTTCAGTCTCTTCAGCCTTTTCAGTCTCTTCAGCCTTTTCAGTCTCTTCAGCCTTTTCAGTCTCTTTGGTGTCTTCAGCTTTTTCCTCTTTCTTTGAACAGGATACAACTGTTCCCACCAGCAGTATTAGACATAATACGATTGTTACTAATTTTTCATTAATTTTTTCTCCTTTTTGTTGTTTATATTAATTCTCGCTGTTACCTAAACATTGAGAATTTTCAATGTTCTTATACTCCAGATCTTTGCCACACTAAATCAGATATTGTACATATTATATTCCATAATTATTATAAATGTTTTAGCTCTTTTGATTTATTAAGCTCTGAAGTTTTATATTTTAAAGCTAACAATTAGCAATTTTTATTTTTTTCTCAATTAAATGAAATTTACAGGATCAGAAATTGACTCCACAGACCAAGATTATATTTGCATACGGTGATGTCTCCCCTGTCCTGACAATTACATTTGCCTTTTCTGTTAATAATTTAAAATTATCATGGGATACAAATTCTTTATCTGTATCTCCTACAATTTTGTTAATCTCTTCAAGAATTTCCTCGTTTTGTTCTTTAATTTCACTAGCCAAAATAACTTTTTCATAAACAAGTTCACTGTCTATAGCTTTTAGTGCATCCTTAAAGGAAATAATTCCCGGAACCAGTGACAAATCAATTGTTTTTACTTTATTTGGTATTGGCAAGCCTGCATCCCCTATCACTATGTACTGTGTATGTCCTGCATAGGCTATTTCTGATATCAAAGCCGAATTAATTATTCTGTCTTTTTTCATATTCTATAATTCATTCCTTTCTTCACGCTTAAGACACAAAATGACTTATTATTGGTTTTGATTTTTTAACTCCTTCTAGACTTCGGCTAAAAATTGTTCAACTTCTTCTAAATAAGGGATAGAAGTGCTCGCTCCAGCTCTAGAAACAGCTAAAGTTGAGGCCGCTGATGCAACCCTTAAGGCTTCATAAGCATCATTTGTTTCTGCAAATGTTTGAATGAAGTAACCAGTAAAAGTATCCCCTGCTGCTGTAGAATCTACAACCTTTATGTCAAAAATGCCATGAAATTCTCTTTGATCTTTATATGCATAGTGAGCGCCTCGTGAGCCTATAGTCATGACAGTATGAGCATCAGGGTATTTTTTCACAAAATTATCCAATAATTCCTCATCAGAATCTCCATCAACCAACTGTGCTGCTTCAATTTCATTAACCATAAAAACATCTACATAGTCCAACGGTAAAGCCAAAATATCTTCATCGATTGGAGATGGATTCAAAATAATCTTCATGCCTATAGACTTTGCTTTCTCCATAATATAAGAAATATCATTAATCTCATTTTGAAGAATCAGATAGTCATTCGCTGAAAAGTTTTTTAATGTGTTATCAATATTCTCGCGAGTTTGTAAGCTGTTTGCACCACCATATACTAAAATGCAATTCAGACCGGTTTTGTCAACCTGAATCACCGTATGACCACTTGGTGCATTATCTAATTGTTGAAGATAATCGGTATTTATAGAATTCTCTTTTAAAGTATCTAATAAGATCCCTCCATCTTCTTTTCCGATGTTGCCTGCATGCCAAACATTAGCACCAGCTCTCGCAAAAGCTACTGATTGATTCAAGCCTTTTCCTCCGGGAAAAATATTTCTGTCAGATGCAGATAATGTTTCTCCACTAACAATAATATGATCTACATTATAAACGTAATCAATGTTTAATGATCCAAAATTTAAAATTTTCATAAAAAAATCCTCAATAACGAAAAAGTTTTACTATTTAACCAAATGTTGTGCTGAAAAACAAATGGAAATGGCACACAACACATTATACTCACTTTAGCAAATGATGACAATAAAAATGAGCAAAGAGTGATCAAAAATAATTTGATCACTCTTAACTATCTTAAGAGTAGTTTAAAAGAGAACTACACCTTTCATATAATCATCTTTTTTGTCAACAGATCTATCGAATATTTCCTTAACTTTAGCTAAATCTTCAAAATCTGCCACATGTGTAACCAACTCTGCCGGCTTATAAACACCTTTTTGAATCATCGTAAAGGTACGAGAAGGTATCTCAAGCATAAAGTATTTATTGATATCTGGTGCTACATTATAGACTGTCAAACCTCCCAAATGCCATTTAGGACCATAAAACTCAACATTATCTCTATGGAATCCGGCTATCGCTAATTTTCCAGCCGCCTTTGTTAAAGAATCTGATAGGGCAAAAGTAGCAGCGTTACCACCAAATTCAATAACAACATCAGCCCCACCTTTATCTTGGATAGCTTTGATAACAGCTTTTCCTTCATCGCTTAACGGATTATATACTGTATCGGATCCCAAATATTTTTTAGCTAATTCAATTCGATCACTATTTGGTTCAAAGACAGTAATCTCACCAGCTTGACTTGCATTTGCCAATCCCATAATCGTTTGCAATCCCATATAGCCGGCAGCAACTAATACAACATGATCCCCCATTTGAATATCAATCGCATTTAAAGCGTTAACAACACAACAAGTAGGTTCATAAACAACAGATGCCCAGTTATCGATATCACCATCCGGCAATTTCCATAAACCTTTATCTTTATTTATATAATATTCAGCAAACTGATCGGTTCCCGAACCGCCTCTTCCTGTAAAAACGTTGTCGCCAGGTTTAAAATCGGTTACTAGAGATCCAACTTTTTCAACAACACCGACACCCTCATGACCTAAGGTAAAAGGATAAGGTCCCGGTATGTTAACACCTTGATACAGTGTTGAATCCCATGTACATATACCACATGCCTTAGTTTTAACAAGAACTTCATCGGCTTTTAATTCGTCATTGAGCTCCATTACTCCGTGCTCAAGTTCCATATAATCTTTAACATATAATGCTTTAACTTTCATAAAAAAACCTTTCTTTTTTTTTATTTATCAAAATATTTCTGTGCTGAATTCAAAGCAAACCGTGAATTATGTTTGATTTGTCAACTAATTTTTAAAAATTAATCTTTTCATACCATTTGCATACCAAAATAAAAATCAATCACAATTCAAATTATGATTTTTTTATATTTTATGCAAATCAATTAATCAATCTCAGATTTTGACGCCCACAGAAAGCCTCTGCGCTGCAGCTCAGAAACTTGGTAGATGTCAAATATTGTATCTACATGTCCCATAGATTGGTAA
>JAAYNE010000019.1 GCA_012521015.1 Clostridiaceae bacterium
AATGCAATTGAGATTTATAATCATAAAAGACTTCACTTATCTTTAGGTTATAAAACTCCGAATATGGTCTTTGAAAATGTAGCTTAATTTATTGTTTAACCTGTAGCCATATTTTAGGATAAGACACTTACAAAAAACTTAATTACTATGAATACAAACAGGACAGAAATGAAGATTAAAACTAATCAGAAGATTTTGTTTATATATTTCATTAGCATAATAATATTTTCTTTTTATGGTTGCGAAACTAATACTCAATATAGAAGTATACCAACAAATGTTGAACATAGAGATTTTATAGTTGACAGTCTTGTAAATGTTAATTCCGATAAAGTTTTGTTTCTTAACTTTTGGAGTGGTATGTCTTACAGACAATTCTCTGATGTTCTTGAATACGAAAACAGAAAAAAACGTCTAATAAACAATAAATTTGAAATTATATTTCCTTATGGAAGTGATTTGATTTATACAGAAGGGCAAATATATTTTGGGAAAAGTACTGAAAAAATTGAATTAGAGATAACTTATGACTATAATTCAATAACATTGCATCGTTCGGATAGAGAAAGAGGTAAACTTAGCAATTATAAAAAGAAAGATGAAAAAGCAGATTATTATGAACAAGCCTGTAAATATTCTGCATTAGTAAAACATTTAATCAATGCCTTTGACGAAAAATATGAAAAAGTTGAAGATGATGCTATAATTGTTGGAAAAACTTACACAATTGGTGCGTCAGGAGGCAATAATATCATAAGTGGTACTATAGGTGGACCAAAAGAAAGTTCAATTTTTTGGATTAATAAAAATCGTACAGACCCTTTAGTTATTCATCTAACAGCAAAGTTAGGTTGCTATTATTATAGTAGTAGCAAAAATCCTAGTTTAGAAGGCTTTATTGTCGAAGGTAGACACTCTAAGGAAATCGATTATTCAGAATTAGAAGCAATTGAGCAGCTTAAACTAAAAGAAAATATTGACCTTATGTATTTCGATTTATCAATTACTTACAAATTATACTCTTCGTATAAGAAGGAATATCAAGAAAATGAAAAAAGAAAAAAAGAAAGATACTCAAAACAAAAGGAAATAATTGAAAAACAAGATAAAATAATTCAAGATAACAAAGACCTGTTATAAAAAAATCACTACTGTCCGACAAAAAAATAAAATAAGGGGTTACTACCCGAAGGTTTCACCCCGATGTTGTAGATTTGTTTTGCGAATAAATCACAACATGGGTAAAAATACGAAAATAAAATTAGTCGGACAGCCGATTTTCAAACAAGTCATCAATTTGATTGATGCCATTAGTTTAAACAGCCTGGTCAAGAAGCATAATGCTGACCATTACTATAAAGCCTTTAAGGCAAGAACGCAGTTGATCACCATGCTTTTTGGTATTCTCAGTAGGTGCGATTCAATGACAGAGATATGTGAAGGGCTGCGAGCCATGGGCGGTAAGCTCAACCATTTGGGGCTCGATAAAGCCCCAGCCAAGAGCACGGCATGCGATGGTTTGCGCAACCGCGACAGTAAGTTCTTTGAAGATGTATATTTCAGTTTGGTGCGTCATTACAGAAGTTTTTTATCGGACAGCCGGACTTTTGGACTCACTTTCACCGAGGTTTTGCTGATCGATTCCACGACCATCAGGTTGTTCAGCGACCTTTTGAAAGGGGTTGGCCGTAACCCGAAAGGGGATGGAAAGAAGAAAGGCGGGCTGAAAGTCCACATGCTTATTGATGCAGTCCAATCGGTTGGACGGTTTATTAAAATTACCGAGGCCAAAGTACATGACAAAAACTTTTTGAAAGAACTCGATTTAATCTCGTACAGTATGGTGGTTTTCGACCGGGCTTACACCTATTACCATCAGTTTGCCATGTGGACCCAAAAGAATGTGTTCTTTGTTACCCGCATTAAGAAAAATGCGGTTTACACAGTGGTAGAAACCCTTCGGGAGCACAAAAAAGAGAAAGGCAAAGCCATGGTACTGAGGGAAGAGATTATTGAGATTGAATACTGCCCAGAAGATGAAAATGGCAAAAAGCAAACCCAGGATAAGAAAACACTCAGGCTGAAAAAGGTGTGTTACCAGGATGATCAAAACCGCTATTTTGAATTTATTACCAACAGCATGGACAGCACAGCCGAAGAGGTGGCTTTCTTATACAAAAAACGCTGGGGGATCGAGCTTCTTTTCAAGAAAATGAAGCAAAACTTCCAGCTTCATTATTTCTACGGTGAAAACGAAAATGCTATCCGCACACAGGTTTGGTGTACGCTGATCGCCCAGCTGCTGATGACCGTGATCCAAAAGATAGCCCAAACCAAGAAAGCTTTTTCGGTAGTGGCAACTTTGGTGCGGATACACCTGATCAGCCTGCTCGATCTTTTTGAACTAATGCGCAGCACAAAACGGGAATATATGAAACCAAGAGGGACTCCCGATCTTCCTGGGCAGCTGAGTCTATGTCTTTGAGGGGGGAGGTCACTTTAAAAAAGTAAGAATGTATAAAGTTTAACATCTGATTATCTTGCGATTATAGGCACATGCCTTCAAAACTGCATTTTAGTCGGATAATAGTGAATATGAATATGAAAGCAATATTTACAATCGGTTTGATTTTGGCAATGCTGACAGGACTAAATGCGCAGACAGTAGTCAAAATGGAAAAATTAAATGGCGTTTACGTAATGCCTTGTAAAGTCAACGGACTTTCCTTGAAGTTCATTTTTGACACCGGAGCAAGCGATGTGTCAATATCTTTAACAGAAGCATTGTTTATGCTGAAAAATGGTTATTTATCGGAAGATGATTTAATCGGAACCGAATATTATCGAATTGCAAATGGAGATATTGAAGAAGGGACAAAAATTGTACTCAAAACTATTGAAATCGGTAAACTAAAATTATATAACGTTAAAGCGAGTATTGTGCATAATCTGAGTGCGCCACTTTTGCTGGGGCAATCAGCACTGAGCAAATTAGGTAAAATAGAATTTGACTATGCAAAAAGTACATTGACTATCCTTGGTGGACCAAGTGATTATGTATATGACAATTCAGAACGCACTACCTACTCAAACACAAATAATTATTCTTCTAAAGAAAGTGTTTACACAGGGAACTATAAGTATAAAACCACATTAGACAACCCTGTAATTGAGGTTAAATTAAGAAGTCAACCAAGTGTTTATTCAAGAGTAGTTTACACTTTACCAAAGAATGCAACAGTTTATGTAATAGATAATAGTGGAGAAGTATATTTCAAGGTGTACGTCAATGGATACACGGGTTATCTATCGAAAGGATTTTTAAAGAGAAAATGGTAAAACTGCCCACAACATTTTGTATAAGTAATGGCAGGGAAAGTGCTATATATCAAGGTTTGTAACTCGCTCAAACTGCGTAGCGGTTTGACAGGAAAGTACCACGCAATCTGCCACTACTCATACAATTTACCGTTGTAGGGCATTTTCCGCATGATTAAATTCTGTTACTAACGAAATGGTTTTTCGACAAACATATAAATTATAAATAAAAAGATTCTTAATAAATAAAGATTATACTGTTAGTCAAGATTTATACA
>JAAYNE010000020.1 GCA_012521015.1 Clostridiaceae bacterium
CGCGCCCAACTTTTGCGATCAGAAAACTTCCAGCCGATTGCTTGGATTGCTCCGTCATTTAAAGAAAGTGTCGGGTCATGAATCACCAATTTCGGATCAATTTCCGCCAATTCACCCAGACCGTCGCAACCTGAGCAGGCTCCAATCGGATTATTAAAAGAAAAAGATCTGGGTGAAATTTCACTGATACTTATATCACAATCCGGACAGCTGAAATGTTGAGAATATAAATGCCAATCAGACAAATCTTGTTCGGAATCAGTTTGTAAAACATTAATTAAAGCTAAACCGTTACTTAAGTTAAGACATGTTTCCAAAGAATCGGCTAAGCGACTTTCAATTCCCTCGCGCATCACCAAACGGTCTACCATAACTTCTATATTATGTTTTTTATTTTTTTCTAATTTAAAATCTTCCGGTAAATCATCTAAATAAAGGATTTCACCATCTACTCTAATTCTTACATAACCTTCTTTGCGAAAATAAGCAAACTGATTTTTGAATTCCCCTTTGCGCTCGCGGACAATCGGTGCATAAAGGATCATTTTGGTTTTTTCCGGATATTGCATAATCTGATCGAGCATTTGATCAATCGTCTGTTGCTTAATTACTTTGCCACATTGCGGACAATGTACCGTCCCCGCTCTAGCATAGAGTAAACGTAAATAATCATAAATTTCCGTCACGGTCCCGACTGTAGAACGTGGGTTATTCGAAGTTGATTTTTGATCAATTGCAATTGCCGGTGACAATCCCTCAATTCGATCAACATCCGGTTTTTCCATTTGACCCAAAAACTGTCTGGCGTAAGACGATAAGGATTCAACATAACGTCTTTGACCTTCAGCATAAATTGTATCAAAAGCCAGAGAAGATTTACCGCTACCTGACAAGCCGGTAATAACGGTCAATTTATTGCGTGGTATTTTCAATGATACGTTTTTCAAATTATGAGCACGTGCTCCATAAATTGCCAAATCACCTTTATTGTAATTCAGATATTTTTCTGTAATAAAATTATCATCCATTATTCTTAATTATTTTTCCCCTTTTAATAGCTTTAGTTTAAATAATAAATCATAATTCATTCGACCCTGCTCTACACTACTTAATTGCTCACTTTAATAGCTTTGATTTAAATGATAAGCTATAATTCCGAATGCAATTGCTGCATTCAGAGATTCCGTATTACCCGGCATCGGTATTGTTAAATTATGATCGGCAATCTGTTTAATTGCTGCGTTTAAACCATGGGCTTCATTACCAATAACTAGAATAAAACCAGCCGTTGTGTTATCTAGTTCGAATTCAGACAATGGCTCACCGTCAAGGTCGGATATCAATAATTGCAATCGGTATTGTTTTGCCAGATTCGCCAGTTCAATATATGAATTCAAACTAATTAAATCCAAAGCAAATAAAGACCCCATTGTAGATCGTATCAATTTAGGAGTATACGGATCAACCGTTCCTTCACTCAAAACAATACCCGAGAAATCAAAAGCATGTGCTGTTCTGATCATCGTTCCGACATTGCCCGGATCAGCCAATTGATCAAACAAAGCTAATTTAATCTGTTTGTCTTTTGCCTGAATATTGGCTGCATTTCGGCTCAACCAATTTGCTAAGTTCGGTAAATCCGGTTTTTTTATAATAAAAATAATACCTTGAGGATTTTTAACATTTGCTACGGAGCCAAACAAATCCGGAGCCAAACGAAAAATTTGATTAAAACTAAATTTTTCCTGAATAATCCAATCCCTTGCTTTAGTAAAAATATACTCGCCCATATTATCATTGCTGAAAAGAATTGTCTCAATTTCCGCTTGATGTTCAATAGCTGTAAGGCAAGATCTCAGCCCTTCTATAACTAAAAGCTCTTGTTTTTTTGCCCCTTGAGTTGTATTTAATCTATTCCAAATTTTAAAGCGTGAATTTTGTCGAGCACTGATTAAAGTTAATTCTTCAAATATTAATTCATCCATATTTTAAGTATATTCGGATTTTACAAGAATTAAAAGGCAATATGATACAGAACTAAAAACTTTTTTAATAAACAGTTAAAGACAATCTGTGACAAAGTGAAATCAATAATTATAATTACTTGCATAAGGAAATTTCAATGCGTCAATTAGCTCCGGCATATTGAAATAAAAAATACACATCGCTAAATAAAATCTCGTCAAATCACGGAAATGACGAGATATATCAAAAAGCAACATAACCACTTTATTAAGCCTAATCATCTGATTAACAGACGGAAAAGATACAAATTACAATGGAAGTTATCTAAATAAATCTAGGAAACGATCCCAAATGTTTTTGTCGGGCTCCTCCTCAATTACAGGTTCAGGTTCAGCTTTTTTGGGAATCGGTTCACTCATTATTACAAATTGGACTTTATCCGGGGTTGAATTCTTGTCTGATGCAAAAGAAGGCATTGGCTCACTACTTTGATAGTCAACTAATAAATCATCCACCATCTCATCAATATTTTCATCCATTGTTAAAGTACCTTCATACAATTCTTCCGTACCGTCAGCTAATTCAGCACTGCCTGTTTCAAGTTCAGCAATACCCTCACTGAACTCAGCGAATCCGGTCGATAATTCAGTTAAACCAGAGGAAAGTTCGCTTGCACCATCAGTATATTCTTGAACGCCACTACTTAAAGTTAACGAATTTTCCGCTAAAGCATCAACACCTCCGGTATAACCTGCAACACCTGAAGATAGTCCGGAAAGACCGTCACTTAATGTACCTAAACCGGTGTCTAATTTCTCGTAACCTGAAGTTAGAGCAATCGTATCCTTTAATTGAGCACCTCCATCAAGCAATTCGGAACTGCCTTGAGCAATTTGATCAACTCCTGCCAAATATTGAGTTAACCCCCCATAGAAATCAGGCTGATTCGGATCAGTATTGGCATATCCGAAACTTAATTGATTTACTCCGTCAATATAAGCACTCAGTCCGGAATTAAAGGTCGCATATTGATTATTTAAATCGATAATACCGACGGCTAAATCTAAAAGACCTGCAAGTTGACCAATTTGAGACATTGATGACAAACCGTCTTTAATTTTACTCAAACTATCAATCAATAAGTTTAAATTTGCCTGAGGTCCTTGATTATACTCAAGATATCCAAAAATACTTTGAACCATCAGATTTGAATCAATATCTACTGCGTCAAAACCTTGATTCTCAAGATATCCGGTCAGAGCCGTTCTACTTATTGCATTATTTACCCCTTGTAAGCCGCCAATAATCATATCTAAATTATTCTGCAAAGTTTCTATTTTTTCAGGAAATTCAGATATTTGCTGTTTAAGTAAAGCCATCTCCTCAACAGTTCCAAGTTGACTTACCGCTGTGGACATTGTTTGAAGTCCCGTAGCAATTTCATTTGAGCCAGCTTTCAATTGGTTACCGGCACTTAGATCTGAAAAACCTGCAGATATCAGATCAGCTACATCAATTATATCTTGTGCAGATTCATTCAGTTCTGTCAGTCCGGAAATTAGTTGATTAACTCCGTCAATATATGAATCAACACCTGTCGTATATTGCGTAAGTCCCTGATTAGCCGTGGATAATCCGCTGGATAATTCAGATGCCCCTTCAGCAGAATCTTGAGCGCCAGTACACAAATCTAGACTATTTTTTGCCAATTCAGAAACACCCGCAGTATATTCAGAGACGCCTGAAGATAAATCCTTACCACCGATTGCAAGATCTATTCCTCCTTGATCAATCAATCCAAGAGCCTCTTCCAACTCTGTTGTTCCGGTATTTAATTCTTTAATACCGTCAGCCAGTTTACGGCTACCTTCAGCAAGTAGTTTAGTCGCATCCTGTAAGGCTGTTAGTTTTTCATTTTCGCTAAAGTCAGGCATTTCAAAATCAAACATTTCCTCAGAAAAAGGAGTAGCCGCAATTTGCATCGCCGGTAAATAAAAATCAGTAATTTCTGCCTCAACTTTGAAATCAGAAGATTCAGCATTTGGTAAAATTGTAAAATTAACTATTTGATTACTCCCCGCTTCAGCTACTAACCCATTGGATACCATGATGTTTTCTGAAACATTATCAGCTAAATTCAAAGAAATTTGGATCAATGAGTTTTTCGCCCATACATTCTTACCTTTGGCATCTGAAATTTCAGGATTCGGCTTTACATTAATTTCCATTTCCCACTTACCTGATGCGCCGGATAAATCTATAGGGTCAATTATTTGCCCATCTAACTTATGCGTAAAACTGAATTTCCAAGGAAGCTGATTACTTCTTAATTTACCTTTATAATAAAAATTCTCAGTTCCTTTATTAATCTGGATTTTGTCTGCATCCTGGTTGGCATTCCCATACATCGTTAAACTCTGAATTGAACTATAGTCACCGTAATCCGTCAATTCACCGACAGTTTGAGAAGAAAAACGGTTTACAATATAAATTTCTTTTGCAGATCCATCAGAATCCAAACTTGCATAGACAACTTCAGACTTTTTATTTGTAGCATTAACAGCGGAAGATGAAGTTGATTGAGCAGATTCGGTTTTTATCGAATCCTTTTTTGCAGAAACAGAATTTGTGAATACAAAACTTAGTAAAATTCCGAAAACACAAAGCAAACTCAATCCTTGCTTGATTTTTTGTGCTGTCTGTTTGTTTTTCATCATATTATTTCCTCCAAATTTTGTTCTGTTAATTTGTTGCAGATCTTTCTAACTTTAATCAAAAAAGTTAAGATAATCTCAGTTAACAGAATCTTGTTCTGTATTTAATTCAGATTCATTAATCTGTTCCTTTATTTCAAGTTGGTCTTTACGTAAAAAAGTTCGTTTATAACTGGTTTTTTCAATTATTTTATCAAATAAGTACAGGAGACCGGGCAGGATAAAAATTACCATAAATAAAGATAAAATTGCTCCACGTCCCAAGACCAAACCTAATTCTTGGACAATGCTTAAAGTCGATGTGTAGTTTAGCGCAAAGCCTGCTAGCGTTAAAATCAGTGCTGGAGGCAATAATGACGGAACTGACTCACGAACACTCTGAATTAAAGCGTTTCGCTTATGAAATTTGACACGGTTATCCAAATAATGTTCTGTATATAAAATCGCATAGTCAACAGTCGCTCCAAGTTGAACCGTGCTGATAATTAAATATCCGATATAACTTAATGATGAACCGGTAAAATATGGTATTGAAAGATTAATCCAAATGGCAATTTCAATTGTCAAAACTAAAATAAGCGGTAAACTCAATGAGCGGAAAGCAAACATAATAACCAAACCAATGGCCAGAATCGCTAAACCATTAACAACAATATCATCTGCTTCAATTGTCTTTTTCATATCTAGCATAACAGCATTCTCGCCAACCAGATGACATTGATCGCCATAGGCTTCTTCCCCTATTTGACGCACACGTTCGACCAATTCGAATGAAGCTTCACCCTCGGAAGCCACTTCGCCGGTAATAATGAATTGCGTGTAATCATCGGACACAATCATTTCCAATGCCTGATCATCGATTACTTCAAGCGGAATTGCTTTATCGACTGTATTGACATAAGAAATTACCGACAAAACATTATTTGTATTTTCTAAATCATTCTGAATTTTCAATTCCTTTTGAATATTTCCTTTAGGTACCAACAAAGCCATTTGTTGCTGTACACCAAACTCTTCTTCGATAACCACTTTATCCTGTTCCATCTTGGATCCGGTCGGCAATCCACCCATGCCATAAATAAAACGATTCGCCCTACTTCCCCGAAAGCCCGGTACTGCAACAATTAGTGCTATAAACAATAACGGAAATTTTACTTTATTGACGAGCTTTCCCAAAAATTTGAAATCAGGCAGGAATGATTTGTGAGTTGTTTTATCTATTAGCTTATACAAAGCAAGTAATACTGTCGGCATGAAAATCATTACCGATAAGAAAGATAAAACTATGCCTTTAGCCATTACGATTCCCAGGTCCGCTCCGATTCTGAAGCGCATAAAGATTAAAGCCAAAAAACCGAAAACAGTAGTTAATGCTGATGAAGCAATTGCTGTTATTGATTTTTGCATTGCCATAGCCATCGCAGTTTCAATTTCATAACCTTTTTTGCGATTCTCATTAAAACGATTGAGCAAGAAAATTGCATAATCCATTGAAACAGCTAATTGGAGAACCGCACTGACCGCTTGCGTAATAAACGATACTCCGCCGAAAAAAATATTTGTACCCATATTGAGAACAATGCCAACACCGATTGTAAGCATAAATATGAAAGGTTCAAGCCAGGAATGTGTACCGATAATTAGAATAATCAACACTAACGGCACCATTACAATTACAATCTTAATCATCTCGGATTGGATTGCACTTTGAGCATTGGCATAATCAATTAATTGACCTGAAACAGCAACTTCCGGATCAATCTGATATATTCCGTCTAAAACATCAACTGCATTTTCTGTTTCTGCGGTTAATTGAAATAAAGCTTTTTCACCCGTGTAAAAAGCTTCAACCGTATCCTGATCTTGTAACTCCAGCGGTACCGTCAAGTCTACAGAATCATCAAGCCATAAAACCTGAGTTATACCTTTGCTTGCTTTGAGTTTTTCTTTAATTAATAATGCTTCTTGTAACGAATCGATCGGAAAAGCCGCTCTGGCATTGGGAATGGAAAAATCATATGATTTTTCCATCTCGTGCAAAGCTTTAGTTGACGGAACATCCTCAGGAAGATAGTCTTGTAAATTATAATTGACTTTTACTTGAAGCATTAATATTCCTGCAACAACAGTTAAGAGAATAAAGATAATTAATACTGCTTTATGATGTTTGATAACCCAATTTACAATTCTTTGCATAAAACCCTCACAATATTCGATATTAGTTTATATCAACAATATGAATCTTTTATGACCATAAAAGGAAATTTTCGGAAAAATTTCCTTTAAGTATTTTAGTTTTTTCAAATGTTATTGAATATTATTTAATTACTATTGAATAAATTATATAAGTTATTTAATTTATTTATTCAACAATTCCTTGATATTTGTTGATTAAATTATTTGTTCAACATTTCTTTGAAATTTGTTGATTAAATTCAAGATTTTTAGTAGTATCCAGATAATAAAAATACAAAAGAGGATGATAGATGATGTTTGATGAAATAGCAGTATTTGATAGTACAAAAGCCACTGATCCAAGAGTTTTACGCACTAAACAATCTCTATATAAAAGTTTATGTTCTCTTTTGAAAAAAAAGCCACTTTCTGAAATCACAATCAGTGAGATTACGGACAAAGCTAAAATTAATCGTTCCACTTTTTATCTTCATTATACAAATTTGTTTGATTTGCAAAATGAAATTGAAAAAAATCTGTTTCAAATATATAAAAATTCACTAGATGATTATTTAGCAAGCTTAAATACTCAGGCAAGCAGTACTGCAAATGAAGAATTCGGCAATTTTAAAACAAGCGATCTGACTCCCGAAATTAATTTATATGAAAATACTTTTAGTTTTTTGCAAAAATATAAACAATACACTCCTATCTTATTAGTCGAATCACCAACAAACAAACTGTTAGAAAATATCATTGCTCTCGGATCTGAAATCCACTTTTCTAAATGGAAATCATCAATTTCAACTATTGATTCATCTTATTTCAAGTATAGCTATCCGTACATTGTAAGCGGTTTAATTGCGGTATTTAAATTATGGCTAAGTGACGGCATGAAAGAAAGCCCCAAACAAATGGCAGAATTGGCTGTTGAATTGACTCTCAAAAATCTGCAGGGATATTAATTTTGAGTTATACTAACTTACTAATATAGTAAAGTTATCCATTATTGTTTTTATAAACGTGAATGGATATTAATCTGTACATACTCACTTTCTGAATACATTAATTACATAGATAGTCGTGTCACATGGATATAAAAAGAGAACCTTGAAAAATTTAACCACGTAAATAAATCAGCCAGAACAAGAATGCTAAAAAGACACCGATTGCCAACCCCACCCCAAAACTTTTTAGAAAAAGTATCAAACCTTGTAGCAATTTTGATTTTGGCGGAATTTCCACTTCATCTTCAAATTCTTCCTGAAAATAGCCTGAATCCGAATGATCAGCATCTGCATCAAAGTAATCACTGTTGATTTCCGCATCATATTCTACTTCCGACAAATAATCAAACTCTTTCCATGCTGCTTTTTGAACATCGGAAATATCAATTGGTTCAGTCGGTCTGTCGGTCGTAATATCCTCCATTATTTGAATCGTATTTGATTCCAAAATTTTTAACCCTAAGATCGTACTATCATCATCTACCTGCTTTACATTTAAATAATCATGAAAGTTATTAATTACCTTAATAAAAGAAGGATCACTCAGGCTTAAATCTAATATTTCCGCATCGGACATTAGAGAATAAATACCATCCGATACCAGGAGAACCATATCGTCAGGCTTTAAAATTAGTTTATTCAAATTCTCCGGTTTAATATCAAGATTGATGGGAACATTTCCAAAATATTTAAGAGGCTTACCGATACCTTCAACAATCGTTCTATGTTCTTTGACCATCGGGTAGATTTTTTGTTCACGTATCAAATAAATACGATTTGTCCCAATCGACATTGTATATGCCAGCGAACCGTTTACCAGCAAAAATGCCAAAGAACAGCCGACCTCTTGACCCTTATAACGAGCCAATCGCTCTATCAATTTATCTTGTGCCAAGTTGATAAAGTTATAAGTAAAATCTACTACATCAAAAGTTTGAGGGTCAAGCTCGCCTAAAGACGCAACTTCTTGAATTAGAGTTTCTTGTACCATACGACCTGACAAATCACCAATGCCTGAACCACCCATACCATCAGTAATACTGTAAACTTGCCAATGATCTTCCGATTGCCCTGATTGGATTTCCAATTTATCCAACGTGTCCGGATAAATTCTGGTCATACAATGGAAAGAATCTTCATTTATGTTTTTATCAGAACCGGCTATAGTTAAACCGACTGCAAGAATCTTACTAATTTAGACTCACCTCTTTACATTTAAATAATAATTATGTCAATAACTTGGTTATTGTACATTATATGACGATTTTAAAGCAACTAATTTTCAACTCGTTTACGGATTTGTTGTTCAATCTCACGAGTTTTCAAATCTTGCCGTTTGTCATATGATTTTTTCCCACGGGCTACAGCTATTTCAATTTTGACTAAACTACCTTTCAAATAGAGTTTAGTCGGTACAAGTGTCAAACCCTTTTGTTGAATATCATACTGAATTTTTCTTATTTCCCTTTTATGCAATAATAATTTACGTTTGCGTTCAGGATCAACATTAAACTGCCCTGCTTGTTTATATGGACTAATATGCATTCCAATAAGCCAAGCTTCACCATCAATGATCTGGGCGTATGTATCTGCTAAACTTACTTTATTCTGTCTGATAGATTTTACTTCCATGCCAAACAATTCCAAACCTGCCTCATATGTTTCGAGCAGATGATAATCATGCTTGGCTTTACGATTAACTGCAATATTTTTGATAGCAATTTGACTCATTTTATATCTAATACACCTAATAATTCTTTAACTAATCTATTACAAAATTATAACATATGAAAACTTTAATGTTGTCATTTCCAATGTTAATAACACTATTAACATTGTTATTAACTTATTACATGCATAAAACGCTATTATATCGGTGATTTTCAAAGTTATTAACATAATTCACATTTTTGTTTTTAACACAATCGTAACATAAATCTATATTTAATCAGCAATTCATGCATTTTCCATTTCTAGCATTGCATATGCGTTTAACGATAAATTTTCCGGTTTTTGTGCTTGATATGCATAATAACCTTGTGCAGCAATCATTGCAGCATTATCTGTACAATATTGTAATTCAGGTAAATAAAGCTCTAGTGCAAGCTGTTCCGCTGTTGCCTGAAACTGTGATCGCAATTCGCTGTTAGCTGCTACGCCCCCGGCCAAAACCAATTTGTTTTGGCCAGTTTTAGCAACTGCTTCCAATGTATGATCTAATAAATTTTTAATTATTGCTGACTGAAATGTTGCAGCAAAATCTGCTTTATTTACCAAATCTTCCCATGATTTATTTAATAATACAGCTTTTTGTTTAATTTGATTTAACTTATTTAAGGTTGCAGTTTTTAAACCGGAAAAAGAAAAATCCAAACTGTTCTCAAATTTAGGTTGCGGTAATTCAAAAAGATTATTTTTGCCTTGTTTTGCTAAAAAATCAATAATCGGCCCCCCGGGATAACCTAAATTAAGTTCGCGAGCAATTTTATCAAATGCTTCTCCGGGTGCATCATCTCTGGTTCTGGCAATAATTTTAAATTCTACATATGATTTGACTAAAACAATATGGCTGTGAGCACCTGAAACAATTAATGATAAAAAAGGCGGTTCAAGTTCCGGATAGGTCAAATAATTAGCAGCAATATGTCCTGTTAAATGATGTATCCCATAAAGCGGTTTCTGCCAAATTAAAGCTAAAGCTTTTGCCGCAGAAACTCCAACTAAAAGTGAACCCACAAGTCCCGGTCCTTTAGTTACAGCAATAGATGCAATCTGATCTCGGGTTATACCGGCTTTTGTTATTGCTTGATCCAAAACATAAGGCAAGACTTCTACATGTTTGCGTGAAGCAATTTCCGGCACTACACCGCCATATATTTTATGCAAATTAGCTGAACTGAAAACAATATTAGAAATTACTTTTCTACCATTGGTAACGATTGATACCGCTGTTTCATCACAACTTGATTCAAATCCCAAGATATATGTATTTTGTATATTTTTAATCATATCACATTTCCTTTATTTGCTTTATTATTATGCATTTTTTATACTTGCTTTAGCAAATTTTATGAGGTGAAAATGAACTCTTATCCGAATTTAGCAAAAATTCAAAAAACAAAAAAGAAATTCAAGATTCTGCCAATTCTTATTGCATTGATCTTGGTAGCTTCACTGGTGACAGTCATTTTAATTGCAGTCAAAGTATACCGTCAGGCAAACGAATTGGTTAGAGTACCTTCTGATCCTTTTCCGGATGTGGCGGAAAATACAATGCCTGTTTATACGGAAACTAATTTTAAGTCTTTAGATAATTTAACCATATTATCCGGTTGGTATTTTGCACATAAAGCTGAATATTTTCGCGGCAATATTATTTTTGTACATCACAATCATGCTGATCGAGTTCAATTCGGCTTAGACACGGCAGACTTATTTTACAATTTAATCCAATCCGGTTTCAATGTATTAGCTTTTGATCTACGTCATTCCGGCAGATCACAGGGTGAAATTTCCAGTTACGGATTTTCAGAATATGAAGATGTAATTGCAGCTATGAATGCCATGCGCAATATTAATGGTAAAACCGATTTTATTTTATTTGGTGTCGGTACCGGAACTGTTGCAAGCATGTTGGCTTGGGATTATCTACCGACTCAAGATGTTGTAGAAAAAAAGATACCAGCAAATATCAAAGAAATGGAATTGACGCGTGATGACATTATAGGCTTTATTTTAGATACTCCTACCGCTTCAGCCAATGATTATATTTGTGCTGATTTACCGAATCAATCTTTTTATGACAAACATATTGCACGTCGTTTTGTTCCTGCAGCTGTAAAAGCTACTTCCGGTTCAAATCGGAATTCCAATATGATTTCTATTATTACAAAAATCCAATTACCTATCATAATTACACGTAATTTACCTGATACTAAACTCGAATCAACAGCAATCGATTCTTTGATTGATGAGCGTTTGCGCTTACATCCCGATACAACTAAAGTTTTTGAAATAGCTGAGCCCGGTCATTTAGAGGGTTTTAATTTTCAAAGTGCAGAATATCTGGCAAATTTAAATAGTTTTTTGGATACTTGGTATCCTAATCCGGAAAATATTATAGCTCTCGATGACATTTCTGACGAGACAAACGATGATATTCTTGATGAAAATTACGTCGATACACCGACTGAAACTCTAGATGATATTCCCACCGAAACTCTAGATGATACTTTCAATGAAAACCTTGGTGAAACACGGACTGATAGTTCCGCCGACATTTCTGATGATTATTAAGTCTTGCCGGTTGAACCAAACCCCCCGCCACGATCAGTGCCAATTAAAGTAACATCCTCAACTATTTCAAATTGTGGCAAGTAATATTTTGCAACAACCATTTGAGCAAATCTCTCACCTTTTTTAATCTTGATAGTGCCAAAAGGGTCACCAGCTTGGTCAAGATAAACCGAAATTCTTTTTAATTGTTTTTTAAGCTTTGCAGAATCCATATCAGCTAAATCGACATTTGGCTGAGAGTTTTTGAAATAAGTCCACCCGTCAATTACTCGGTATCCTTTTAATTGTTCAACGATCTCTGGATTAATAAGAATCAGACTTGGCAGATCAATAATTTGAAATGTATTATATGCAATAACTTTGATCTCATCTCGATAATCTGAATCAACTGTTCCGGGACTATTCGGAATGCGCAATGAAGTTCTTAATGATAAACCACTGCGCGCTCTGATTTGAATTTCATAACCGGCAGGAATTGCTGTCTTAATACCGGTACCGATCAGCTTTGTTTGACCGGGCAAAATCACACAGTCTTTAGCAGCAATTAAATCCCAGCCTGCCGCTCCTGATGAACCGCTTTGTGGAATATTACTTTTTGATGTTGTTTCTACATAAACTTTTATTTTTTCCATATTAATTATGTCCTATTTATTATTATCATTATTATTCACCGGTATCTGTTTGGATTTCAGTAAAACTCGTTTGTAATTTATCTAGCGGTTTTTGCTCGTGTCTCATTGTATTGAGTTTATTGGTTGCCTTTTCCGCAAAAGAAATTTTATTCAATTCATCTATTCGTTCTTCATATACTTCACAAAGGTTTTTATAGTACAATAATTCTTTTTTGAGTTTCCAACAGGTTTCACGCAAATTTAGGACATTTGAATTTAGTTCCTTATATTTCTCAAAATATTCTTCAGCATTTTCCGCCAATTTTGAATTATTAAGATCATCTTTGGCTTTTTTGTCTAAGGCGTTGACTAAAGCTAAAATTGCTATATTAGTAGTACTCAGTTCAGGATTTTTTTCGCGAACCTCACCAATCAAGCGATCTGCTTCTCGTGCAATATCTTCAATATATTGTGAATTTTCTTCTGCAGATAAATGATACGTCATTTGGCCAATTTTTACTGCTACAGTCTTTTTCTTTTTCACATGTGCCTCCACATTAAGCTTGGTTATTATAGTTTGCCACAGACTGATATAATTGCCAAAACTTTTTAGCAGTAATTTGTTCCGGACGTAATTCAAAATCAACAATATTTAATTGTTCAATTTTTTCTAAATCTTGAACGGAGAGTTTTGGTCTTAAACATTTTTTAAAATTATTACGGATCGTCTTTCTGCGTTGAGCAAAACATTGTTTTAAAAATTGTTTAAATTTGAATAAATCTGTATTACCTTGATTTAAAAACAAGACAGACTCCGGATCTCTTGTGATTTTTATAATTTGAGAGCTAACGCCGGGCTGCGGATAAAAGCAAGAAGAAGCAACCTTGATTTTATCAGTTATTCTACCATATAGCTGAATCATTATTGCAGTTGGACCGTAACGACTGTTATTCGGTTCTAAGCTGATTCTCTCAACTGCTTCTTTTTGCAGCATCAAGGTCATGTTTAGTGCATTAGGAATTTCAGTCAATATTTTCTCAATAATTTCCGCCGAAATATAGTATGGTAAGTTCGCGATAACTTGAAAATTCGATTGCTCAGAATATAGTGCACGTAAATCTACATCAAGAATATTTTGATGATACAGAACAAAATTCATTTTATTGCTCAATCGTTGTTCCAATACTGCGATCATCTTTTTGTCAATTTCATAGGCAGATACTTTAGCAGCAAACTCCAGCAAAACCGATGTTAAAGCTCCCAATCCGGGGCCAATTTCCAGAACATGACTTTGCTTTGAAACATTGCTGATTTTAATAATTTTTTGCACGATTGCTTCCGAAATCAAAAAATTCTGCCCCAGCGACTGTCGAGGCAGAATGTTAAAATCATTTAAAATTTTTTTGGTAGCTAATAAATCTAACATTAATTAGTTGCTAGAATAAATACTCTGCTGGTTGATCTGCCGGGATCGATTCCGGTTGCCAGTTCACCGTCATAATAGCAAACGTCCAACCAGCTGGAATCTACTGCACCCATACCGTTATAATCAGCAATTACAACTAATCCGTATCCTTCAATAAAAAGAACTGTCCCGAAAGGAAAACCACCATACTCAGGGAAAACCGTAGCTGCTAAACCACGTGTTGTTGGAAGACCGCTGGCAGTATTATTTGCAACTCCTGTCTTCGAACATTCTATGCCGTCATACCCGGTTATTGTACTGTAATTTGTACTTGTATAGGCAAAAGTATAACCATCAACAGTAATCGTTCCATCACCGTTTTCAGTAAAATTATAATAGGATGCTTTACCATTCGGTTTTATTATTCCGGCAATTAAACTGTGATTGGTGGCTGCAGCGGAGGTTGATCCAGGACTAACAAATTGAATACTTTGTGCTAGTGGAGCAACAGGCGGTTCAGCAGGTGCTTCGACCGGGGCCTCAGATTCAGCAGGTGCTTCGACCGAAACTTCAGGTTCAGCAGGTACTTCGACCGGAACTTCAGGTTCAGCAGGTACTTCGACCGGAACTTCAGGTTCAGTAGGTACTTCGACCGGAACTTCAGATTCAATCTGTATTTCAGCAGGTGTATCAACCATAACCGGCTGTTCCGCCGCACTCTCAACAGGCGTTGCATTTTCACTGACATTGAGCATCTTCATATCTTCTTCAATAATCAAATCTGTGGCAATTTCATCTTGATTATTTTTAAATTCAGAATCTGAATCCGACTTAAAATCCTCCGGAATACCATTTAGATCATTAATACCTATTTTCAAACTTTCAGGGTTAGAATTAAGAGAACGATTAAATTTATCAGAGTATTTATCAGCTAATGTATCAAGCTTGATTGAATCAATATCAGCCAAAGCTTTTACATCAGAGCTGTCAACTGTTTGTGCATAAGTTGTTTTATTTGCTGGTAAGAAGTCAGTTGATTCTTCTTCATCATCAGAACGGTAAATATATATCGAAACGACAACCAGCACCAATGCTAGCGTCACTGTTCCGAATATCCATTCTATTTTCTTTTTCAACATATTTACTCCTATTTACCATTAAATATGCATATAATACTATGTTCAAATTATATTTGCATATTTAGGAATTGGTCAATAAAAAGCCTTGGTTGAAAGAATTTTCAATACAAAACACAATAAATTTAATAAATTATTAACCTTTTTGCACAAATACTCTAAAAAACCTTGTTTTATCGTATTTAGAACATTTGTTATAACCTCGTTAAATAGATAGTTGAAATAATAAACCGAAAACCTAAAATAAGAGCATTTGCACAAAGTGTGCAAAAAATTCTGAATCTTGTTTTCGCGATTTATTTATAATATCCGAATCAATAAATTCGGGATGAGAAATTCTACCTAATATCTTACCGTCGGGACTGGTTAATGATTCAATATAATCCTGATTTTCTATTTTAAATTTAGCCAAAACCAAGTTATGCTCTATACAGAAATCCCATAACATCGGTGGCATATTTAAATTCCAACAATCAGCAATAATTGGAGCTTGAAATACTGTGTTTTCTGTTTGAAACCAATTTCCGGTATTGCTTACCACTTCGAGCTCAAGCATTCTATTGTTACCAAAATATTCTTTATAGGCAGCAAAGTATGCTTGCTTATCACCCCATTCACGATATCTTCCATAAGGTAACAAGCCACAGGAAATTAAAGCTTGAAAGCCATTGCCTATACCTAATATTTTCCCATTTCGCGCTAATAATTCATTAATTGATTTTTTTACCGCTGCTTGCTCCAAAATCAGACAAAGAAATTTGGCTACACCATCAGGTTGATCCCCTAGATCATAACCACCGGGCAAGACTAAAGCATCGACCCCGTTAATTTTATCGGCAAAAATTCTGATTGATTTCTGGGTCCACTCTTCTAAGCCGGAGCAGAAAATTAAATGTTCTACTTCTGCTCCTGCATCTGACAAAACTTGTTGTAATCGGACAACACCAATTGAACTTTTAAATTCAGGAAGTAAAATTCTTGGTTTCTTTATTTTTTTACGCGGATTTTTTCGAGACAATTTATCTAACTTAATTGGAGGTTGAGGAATATCATTTTCTTGAATAGACAGATTGTCTGTAACTTCAGTAAATAAATCATTAAATCGATTCTCTACCGGATAAATATCCGATAATCCGGATTCATATAAAGTACTTAATCGTGTTAAATCCAATTTTGTATTACGACGGATGATTCTTTTTGTTGCGGTTGTCATTCCGAGATAGGTCAAGCTTATTTTATTCGACAACAAATCGACATTGGTTTGATCAGTAAAAATAATCAACCTGCCACAATTATCTTTTAAAAGATCCTTATTCAGTAGTTTCGAACTGAATTCAAATCCTAAACCTTCGCCTAAACAAGCTTTAACTATATCTGAAACAAAATCATGTTCACTAATTAAAGCGTGTTTGATTTTACCTTGATTTATCAAACGATACAGCAGTGATAAAACCGATTTCATTTTCGTTTTGCTAATTTGTATTTGTGGATTATTAATTGAATCCACCAGATAAGCTTGTAAACCCGGTTCAGATAAAGTTGCAGTTGCAAACCTGTTTTTGGCTTTAGTATTTATGGCAAAACCAATCACAAGCGGTAAGCCATCTGTGTTGTTTGTTTGTGAATTAGTTGCAGTTTCAGATCCAATTGTTTTTTCATCAAGTGAAAGAAACTCGGTTTGTAGTTTAATTAGCGGTAATTCAAAATCTTTTTGAGCTTGATAAGCCCCTAATATCGCACTATAATAACTGCCCCATGCTTGATCTTGCTGCGGTTCATGGATTCCGATCAAAAGATGGATTTTTGCAGTTCTCGGATTGCCGCCCATAGCAATATTTTTGAGATAAGAATTTAGAACTGCCTGATAAGCACCATGATAGGGACTTTGGCTAATTACTTTTGGATAATAGCTATGTGTAATCAACGAAAATAATTCCGATTCTTTTGACTTTCTTTTATCAGTTTTATCATTTGTAATTTGATTTAAGTGATTCAAATCAATTCGGGCAATCATGCCCAATTCAGGTGAACTTTCGAATTTGCCACCTAATTGTGCCAGAATATTGTTCCCCCCAAGATAAGCAGCAAAATTATTAATTAATCCTCTCTGAGAAGCAACATTCATATTTCTGATTTTTTTATTTGTGTATTGGGCAAAGGAAGATTTTTTGTCAGCATCAATTTGTAATTTGCCTAATTCAATAACAGGGTTTACAGTCAAAGTCCGGTTTGTAAAATCAAACAATCTTTTATCTAAGTTAATAATAGGCTGTCCGCGGAAATTTACCGTAATATTATCTTCCGAAGTTATTTTGCCGATTACGGTGGCTTCCAGATCATTATTTTGAGCAGCATTGATAAATTTGTGGCGATACTCAACTCCGATTATTACCAATACCCGATCATTAGTTTTGGAAAAAACTATATCCATTCCGGAAAGACCGCCTTGAGCCAATGGTATAACATCTAAATTTAACATAATGCCTTGATCAAGTTTTGTCGCAGCCACAACTAAACCGTCTTGATCCAATACAGATAGCTTTTTCAACATAGTTTGAGTTTGAGAATCACTTAGAAATCTCTGTAAAATTTTATTCTGTTCAGCTCTAGATGCCAAGTTGTTTACCGGCAAATTTGTACGTGAGCCCAAAATAACTACAAGGTCATTTGGCTTAAGTTCTTGTTCATGGGCTAAAATTTGAGATTTGTACGACAAAAGACCGGAAATTTCATAACCTTGCTTAGAAAAATGGTCTGAATAGTATTCTTTAACATAACTTATCGGTAAATCAGACTTCTTTGCATAGAGAGAAACTTGTTTTGCTTGCTCGCGTAAAGCTTTAATTTGCTTTATCCTTTGTAAAACATCAGCTTGCTGTTTTGAACTTCTCGATAATTGTGTTTGATTTTTTAACGGGGAATGGGTACTCAATCTCATTGCCTGAATTGGTTTTCTCCCCCTGATCATGCTTGATTTTAGCAATCTTGCAAAAGTATCGGTATCACAAATTTTAGTTTGAGTCGACATGGCACTTATTTCTATATCAAAATATAAATTTGAAATTTCAGTAGTGGCACGATTTGAAATTTGTTCAAGATATCCCGAAAAATTTGTATTACTTATCTCGGCCGTAAATTCATTATGACTTGCTTTGATTTGAGGATCAATGTCTTTAGCAAAAGAAACTTCACCTAAGTCGACTTGAAGTATCCTGTTTTTAGAGGACCAAATTTTATCTAATAAATATAGTTCGGTTTCTAATAGTTTGCGATTTTGCTGTTTGAATACAGTTTGGATTTTTTGCAACTCAACAAGATCGATTTTCAGATTATATTTTTCTTTGAGTATATCTAATCCTTTTGATGATAATTCTACAAAATCGGTAATTTCAGGAACTGAATCCGGTTGTTCATATTTTCGCGCCAAATTGCCAACCGGTTTTAATCCAGAGATATTTAAATTAGTTTGGTCAATAAGCAATTCTTGAATTATTTTTTTTTCCGAATCTGAGACCGGTTGCGAAAAAATCAAAATTTCCGAGCTACGCAAATATATATCTCGATATGGATAATAAAACTTTAATAAACATAACGCACTGGCAGCTTTTAAATCATATTTTGGGTGACTTGGTGTTAAAGGCAAAATATAATCTTGATCAAATAATTCAGTCGGATCTATGACATAGTCCAACCCCAAAGTAGAAAAAACTTGATAATTAACGTGCCAAACTTCTTCAATGTTCAAACCCTGTATTTCATAGCGAGAAAAACGCCGCATTCCGGAAGCTGCTTTTATGCCAAAGTTCACACTCAATTCATATTTGATCGATTGCAAACGCACATCATAAATCGGTTCACGCTCGATAAAGATTGTAGAAATGATATTTCCTTCAATTTTTGTCTCTCTCTGTTGATTCAAAGGCATATTTCGCACTCAATTCTAAAAATTCAATAAATTCTGTCCCCTGAAGACTATCTTGGCCTAATTTAGCTAACTTCAAAAAATAATTGATTAGATCAAGTGCCTGATCTTGATTCAAGGTTTCCAAACGTTCTAACAGTGGTTGATCTGTGTTGACGATTAGCGAAGGTTTATTTTTATCTTTTTCCAGCATTTGTTGCATAGATTCCAACATTTTCTCATCGCCTGATCTCTTAACTTGTTCCAAAAAATCATTCATACGCCTAAATTCTTCGCTTTCACGGATTAATAAAGGCAGACTGTCTGTACCACTTGCTTGATACTTTACTTCGTATTGATCCTCCCCAAGCTTTTTTAATATTTCTGTCAAGAATGTCTTTTGCTCTTGAGCAATATCTTGAGTTTTTTCATTTAACTGTTCTGTTTCTGGTTCTGCATCAACCCTGACAAATTTGATTTTGCCTTGTGAATTAAATTCGACATACGACATCCATTGCAGATCTATCTCTTGATCCAAAACATAGACTGTTTTACCTTGTTGCTGTGCCATCGCAGTATAGGCAGAAAGTTCATTTTCACCCGGAGTATAGTATACATTACCCTCGGTAACATCTTTCAGGCTTGTATATTCACCTGTTACATCTTTAAGCAAAGCAATGTCCTGAACTCGTTCTGAAAAATTCCGATCGCTCATCATACCGTATTTAACAAACAGTTGCAGATATTGCCACCACTCTTTATATTGGTCAAGTTCTTTTCGATAAACTTCTGACAAACGATCTGAAACTTTTTTTACAATATGTGAAGATAATTTTCTAACATATTGATCATCCTGTAAAAAACTGCGCGAAACATTGAGCGGTAAATCCGGACAATCGATACAGCCTCTTAGCAGAAACAAAAATTCCGGAATAATCTCGGGGATATTATCAGCAACATATACTTGATTATAGAAAACTTTAATTCTGCCTTCCAATCTTTCATATTGCAGATCAAGTTTCGGGAAATAGAGAATCCCTTTAACCCTGAAAGGATAGTCTAAATTAAGATGAACCCAGAATAAAGGTTCTTTACCATCAGGGAATACTTCATAATAAAAATCTATATATTCCTGTTTTTCAACTTGAGCCGGCCTCTTATTCCATAACGGATCAGGATTATTAATTGGCTTTTCTGTTTCCTGCTCAGTTTTGGCTTCCTCAACCTCATCAGTTGTTTTCTCGGTTTGGCTTTCGACTTTCCCTGCTTTAATAGCAGCTTCTTCAGTTTCATCTTTTGTTGTAAGAACGTTTAAATAGATTGGATATTGCATAAACTGACAATACTTTTTGAGGACCGCTCGCAATTCAAACTCATTATATTGTTTGGCAGCCTCTTCAGTTAAATGCATAACAATGTCAGTTCCGGCCGTTTCACGCTGTCCTTGGGTCATTTCAAATTCGATTCCCTCTTCACTTTGCCAATGAACAGCCGGTTGATCCGTAAAGCAACTCTTAGTCTGGATTTCTACTTTATCTGCTACCATAAAAGCGGAATAAAATCCCAAACCGAAATGACCGATAATTTGGGATTTCGGATCTCCCTCATCTTGATATTTTTCTACAAAATCCACTAAACCGGAATAAGCGATTTCATTGATGTACTTTTCAACTTCTTCTGCAGTCATACCGATTCCGTTATCTGAAACTGTCAAGGTTCGATTTTCCTGATCCAAAACAATATCTATCCGCGGATTGGCAAATTCGTCAACTTGACCTAAATTTGCCAAATGTTGGCGTTTAGTAATCGCATCAACTCCGTTGGACACAATTTCACGCAAGAAAATGTCTTGTGAAGAATAAAGCCATTGTCTGATTATCGGAAAAATATTTTCTGTTGTTACTGAAATCTTACCTTTTTTGTTCATTAAATATACCCCCTTGAAATAACACATTTATAAGATAACACAAATCATTGTTTACTGACAGATTCTTTGTTCAATCGATGGGAGCTTATCTTAATAACGAGGCGTATATATAGCCTGTTTTACCCGAATATGTGAATTTGACCCAGTTACCTACTAACACTCCGCTTACCTGCCTGTTTGCCGGTAAAGAACCGATCACACTGCCCTTC
>JAAYNE010000021.1 GCA_012521015.1 Clostridiaceae bacterium
AAAGAGGCATTTGGTGACTGTTCATCTCTTGCTAATATTACAATTCCTGATTCAGTCACGAGCATAGATGACTGGGCATTTGTCGAATGTTCTTCACTTACAGAAATCGCAATTCCGGATTCTGTCACAAGTATAGGTTATGAGTCGTTTAGGCAATGTTCATCACTCACAGAAATCACAATTCCGGATTCTGTTACTAGTATGGGAAACAATGTGTTTTTTGAATGTTCCCATCTCGTCAAAATTGCAATTCCAGATTCTGTTATTAGCATAGGAAAAAATGCGTTTTTCAACTGCAAATCTCTTAGGGAAATCATAATTTCTGATTCTATTACGAGCATAGAATGGGGGACGTTCAATCACTGTTCTTCACTAGCAGAAATAACGATTCCAAATTCTGTTACTAGAATAGATGGTAATGCGTTTCAGAACTGTTCTTCACTTACAGAAATCACAATACCGGATTCTGTCACAATCATAGGTGAATTAGCGTTTTACGGCTGTCAATCACTCACAGAAATCACAATTCCGGATTCTATAATCAGTATAGGAAACTCAGCGTTTTTGGACTGTGAATCTCTTACACAAATCCACTTCTCCGGTTCTCGTGAGCAATGGCAAGCAATAACGAAAAATGTTAATATCTGTACCGAAGCGGATGTTATGTTCGGTAAATAAGAAAAAAGTTTACGTATAAAGCATAAATAAAGATATAGTAGATAGCGTCGAGTTTTTCCGCTTTCAAACAACATCTTAGCAGAAATTTCCGTGCCAATCGTGGAGAGCGGGCGAAGTCAGCACGCCTGACTCTATCTTATCTTTTTTATGGAGCAGCTTCAGTCATCTGATCGTGACACCGTAATGATGATCAAATAGAATCCCCACATTTTGTACTTTTTGGGTTATTTAGAATACCTGTATGTTCTTTCTCCTGATGTCTCTCTTTCGACACATTTCAGGGAAACGTTTTCCAGCAAATGTGATTGTCCAGGTAGACCAGTGCTATATACCTAAAGGATTTCATTTTTTTCGTTCCAGCCTCGACAAAAGAATGTTAGTTGTTGAAAAAATAGATTTTTAGTCTTATATAGTACTTTAGAATTAGTGATGTGACCATGGGAATAAGATTATCCAAGGCATCTATCATAGAGATCTTGTCTTTTTCAGGTACTTTTTTTGATTTTGATTCTGTGCATTTGACATTCTCCCTGATTTACCTATATACTCGATGGATATATTTACCAGATACTTGGAGCAAGGGGTGGTGTTTATAATAGCAATTATTTTACTCATTTGTATTGTTTTAGTGGTTATATTAGTTGATAAGTTAAAAGGCAAAATTGGTATGTCTTTTGCGCAGAGTAGTCGAGAAAAAATAAATCATGCTGCACGTCAACAGACTGAAAAAGATCCAGCGCTACCAACTGGAGCTGCTTGTCTCATAGTGGACAATAGTATGCGGGTTATTGCTTTTGAGAGAGATAAGGTGAATACACCGCGCCCTTCTAACATCGTGCGGATTTCAGATAGTCAAATTTTACAAGAATTACACATGCTGCAACAAGCAGAGGCTTGTGCAAACAAGTTGCCAAACCAAGTATTCTATACATCACTTGGAGAATTCACTGTCCATTTACAGTCTGTCATTGATAATATACCGGGCAGATTGGTTAAAGTTCCAATAAATTTTGTTACTAAACACCTCTATTTTCTTTTGGCAGAAGAGGATGATACTTTTTTGCTGCTTTCTCCAGCTGGACAGCAGAAAATATTCCCTGTTATAGAAACATAGAAATCTATATTTGATATATAGTCAGTTATCTGAAAGGAGAAAACAAATGACTTGGGGATTTTATCTAGCTATCCTAGCAGTGCTAGGAATTGCTGCACTGATACACGAATTTTTTATCAAGAAACCTAAAAATAGGGGAGAATTAGAAAGAATGAAACGGTACTCTGTGGATGATTTGGCAATTCTATATATTTCCCAAGGTCTTGAAGTTCTGAAAATTGCAGGATTTGATGGTGTTCCAATTGATAATAATCATCCTGCTTCCATACCAGATCATAATCTCATATTACTTCCGCCAGGACATCAGGAATTGAGGGTTAGATATTATAAATATAATTTTGTCGGGAAAAGTATTTCCGGCAATGGTAATATATCTTATACGTTTGATGCCGGTAAGTCTTATAGACTAAGTTGTAGTTTTCCTGATAATAATTCCATCCGGTTTGATATCTCGGAATTTACACCTCATGGTGGTCAACGGTTGAATGAAAACTTGTTGAATTAGTTCATTACTTACTATCTCTATCTTGACGTAAATTCACAACTTGCTTTCGCAAACATTGTTGATATGCTTGTTGAATTAAAATAAAGAGCAAGTGTAAATTAAGTGAATGATAAAGTTTTGTAGTAAGAAAAAGGGGATGTATTTGTGTTCGACTGGGAGTTAAAATAATTCGTGCTACAAAGGATAGATTGCTGAAAAAATAACAGACGGGAAATATTTCTACGAAAGGGTAGATAAAGGTAAATGTCGAGTAATAATATTAGGAAATATAAAAGAGTTTTTTACTTTTTCTAATTGTTTTATGTCTAACTGTTAGTAGCTGTAAAAGTCGTCCTGTTCCTGCTGAAACAATTCATGAACTGGCAAGTCGTATGAATGCATATAATATGGAAGTATGTATAGAACTCTTTTCTTCAAATTTGGCAAATCAGATGAATGCAACTTTAGATTTTTCGAATTTATTTACGTAATTATTAACGGAATTTGATATTAATTCTAGTTCCATAATTACAATGATTCCTGTATTGTCAGAACTTGCAGAACTTATGGGAACAGAAATAGATCTTCCACAATGAGAATTTAAGAATCTTAAAACAACAATAAATAAAGATATTGCTTCTATTCAATGTGTTGTAGAAGTGACAATTGGAGATGAAAAAGAAGTTTATGAGGCATTCTTTGAACTAGAATTTATTGAAGATAAGTGGCTTATAAGCAATATATACTAAAGGTGATTTTGTGAGAGAAAAAACAAAATCAAAAATACTAACAATAGTTATAGCAATTGTTATCTTTATTGCCATAGTGGTGACAACAAAGTTTATTTATCGTCCAAAAACTGAAGCAGAGGCTACAGTTTTAAAGTTTGGAGAGGCAATGACTGATCTGGATGAAAATGCAATCAATGCTTGTTATAGTAAACTAAATCATTTTGGTCTAATGCAGATTATGTCGGAAGGTGAATATAATTTACCAGATGATGTAGCTAAAGATATAACTATGTCAATTGAGCTACTTGGATGGCCGGCTTTTAAATTTACTGGAATGAAAACGGAAAATGTATCTGATACAAAGGCAATTGTAACGGCAAAGCTTGAAGTTGAGGCTTTGCTCTCAGGAGAAACAAACGTGAAATTTGAGTTGATATTGGAAGATGGTAAGTGGCTAATTGTTAGAAGTACTTTGATCGAATAAAGAAATTGGCCTACTATGCTACGTTGAGAGAATGTAGATAGAAAGTTCCAATCCAAAATACTGTGAAAAATACAATGCTAAATAAGCTAATTTAGAAAACATGTAAACTATTAAGATGAAGAAAAAGAGATCTGATTTGTATTTCCTCAGATATAGAAGTATTACTGCAAAGATATTATATCTGAAGCTTTTTAGATCGAATGTCTAGGTTAACGGATCAAAATTTAAAATAGGAAGTGAAAATATGAAAAAAACGATGTGGGCTTTATGTTTGGTTTTATTTGTCGTTATATTCTTTTCGGCATGTGCAAATACTGCTGGGAATCTGAGGAAAACAGTAGTTGAAAATGAAAAAACTAGGTTGCCATTGGGTGTAATTGATTCTTCATTAAACGCAGAAATTCTCAATTATCTAGAAGATAATTCCAATGATTATTTTGAGATTGATGCTAATCTAAATTTTGAAAGTTATAGCCTTTCCGGACTTTCAGGAATGGATCTAGGAAAATCTACAACCACACTAGACGGTGAGTTTATCGGAGGGGATACACGTGGACATCTTATTATAAAGCCTGCAGGGTCTGATTTGCTAATGCAGGCAGGATATGATGAGCCGGTGCAAAAACTGTTCTGGTTAAAAGATCAAGTGTATTATAGTGGTCGATTCGGTGTCTCTTCTATACCGGATGATAATTGGATTCTTCTTTCCGACAATGAAGCACCGATTTTTCTTACTTCGAGAGTATTTTTAATGAAGACTGAGCTGGAATTTCTTAAAAAAAATGTTAAGAACTTGAAAATAGAAAACAAAGATTCGTCTATAGTTATTAAGCTTGATGATTTATCGGCATCTGATTTAACAAATTATCTTTCAATGCAATATGCTCCGATAATTCTCAACGATGTAGCAGCTCATAGAAGCAACGAGACAATTAGTATTGAAAAGATAATTGAATATGAGCTTATTTGGACTATTAATAAAAATGATTGGTATATTAAAACAAAAACTCTCAGTATGGATAGTTGGATTAATGTTTTTGAGCACACTGAAGGTAGTAAACTAGACTACAGAGTATATTATTATCATTCTAAAGATTCAGATCCTGAAAAGATTTTAATACCTTCAGGTGTTTCTATCAATTGATGCTAAATTAGATAAACATTTTGAACTTACTTAGAAATAGAATTACTTTCGTGGAATAATCTTTTGTATAAATTTATTAAGCATGTGGTGTTCTTTAGAATTTTCGCAGAGAATAAAACGGATAGTGCTAATCGAGCCGAAGAAAAGCAAAGTGAGAAAATTTTTTGGGTTTGAAAACTTTGTTTTAGTATTAAATAAAAATAGCATATAATTCAAATCATTTGATATTGATTATAAGATATTGTGTCAAATTGTGTTAAAAGGAAGACCTCTTGAGCCAAGTTCAGCAGCTAAAATCTTATTTACTTGTTCTCTTAATTGATCAAAGTCATGATTGTTGACGATGTCAAGATTAGCAAGTTTACTATATTCTTCCGGTGTCATTTGAACAGCCATCCGTCTCAGTGCTTCCGTTCTGCTCAGTCCTCTTTTCTCAAGACGGTTTAACCTAATATCCTGATCGGAGGTTACATTCCAGACTTGATCACATCGATCAAGAAATCCTTCTTTGACCGGTATCGGGACATCAAGCACGGCTACTTTCTCACCGGAATTTTCCAGATTATCAAGATAAATACCCATTTGCTTCATGGTATGTTTATGTACAATAAAACTCAAAGCATCCAGCGCTTTTTTGTTTTCAAAAACCAAATCGGACATTTTGGTTCTGTTTAACGAACCGTCAGTATTAATGTATTCTTGTCCGAAACGTTCGGTGATTTCCGGAATAGCAATACCACCGCTTAGAGTTACACTATGCGAAATTTTGTCGGCATCTAAAACTGCTAAGCCGGCTTCACGACATAAACTTGCAACTGTACTTTTTCCGGTACCGATACCGCCTGTAATACCAATAACGAACATTTTAGCCTTACTTTCTTATACGTTAAAGCGGAAGAGGGTACAATCACCATCTTGCATTATATATTCTTTACCTTCAGATTTGACCAATCCCTTTTCGCGTGCAGCAGCAACTGATCCAAGTTCAATCAAATCTTCAAATTTAACAACTTCAGCACGAATGAATCCACGTTCAAAATCGGTGTGAATTTTGCCTGCAGCTTGCGGAGCTTTAGTGCCTTTTTTGATTGTCCAGGCTCTGATTTCATCTTCACCTATAGTCAAAAAGGAGATTAAACCGAGTAATTGATAACTGGCAGAAATGATTTGGTTAAGTCCGCTTTGTTCTATTCCCAAAGTTTCAATAAATTCAACAGCCTCTTGCGGATCAAGTGATTGCAATTCTTCTTCGATTTTTGCACTGATCATGACCATTTTATCATTATCTTGTTCAGCGTATGTTTGAAGTAATTTTGCCTGTTCGGGCATGGTTCCGATTTCAGTTTCATTGATATTAGCAACATATAAAACCGGTTTTGAAGATAAAAGCCACAATTCTTTCACAAAAGGAATTTCACTGTCATCTAATTGATATGTTCTTGCCGGATGTTCATTAGCCAAATGATCTAATAATTTTTCCAAGAATGCTTTTTCTTGTAAGAGAGCTTTATCGCCGCTTTTAGCAGCTTTTGCAACCCGTTCGATACGTCTTTCAACATATTCTATATCGGATAAAATCAGTTCTAATTGAATAATACCGGCATCGCGCACCGAATTTGCTTCACCGGAAACATGACTGATATTAGGATCGGAAAAACAACGCACTACATGTACGATTGCATCGGTTTCTCGGATATTTGCTAAAAATTGATTACCAAGACCTTCACCTTTGCTGGCCCCTTCAACCAGCCCGGCGATATCAACAAATTCAATCGTTGCAGGTATAATCTTTTTAGCATGATATATTTCATCCAGAGCTTTCAGTCTTGAATCAGGTACATTAACCACTCCGACATTAGGATCAATTGTACAAAAAGGATAATTGGCAACAGCAGCTCCGGCATGAGTTAATGCATTGAAAAGAGTGCTTTTTCCTACATTCGGTAATCCGACAATTCCCAGTTTCATTCTAACTCTCCTATCATAGTTTTCGAAGCAGAAAAGTTCTCTCTTTTCTACTTGCGGTTGATGTAATTACCGCCCTGTATTATAGCATCTTTTAAGAATCTGAGAATACTTCAATTTTTTTCTATTTGAGATTTTTATAATTGCACACTTTTTAAGTTTATCCCGAAAATCCGTGGTATGACCTTAAATAGTGTGCAGATCGTTTAGCGAAACCGGTTATTCAGGGTCGGATGTGCACACTTTTTAAGCTTATCACGAAAATCCGCGGTATGACCTTAAATAGTGTGCAGATCGTTTAGTAAAACCGGTTATTCAGGGTCGGATGTGCACACTTTTTAAGCTTATCCCGAAAATCCGCGGTACAAACTTAAATTCTGTGCAAGTCGGTTAATAAAATCGGCTTTTTAAAGTCGTATTGCACACTTTTTAAGCTTATCCCGAAAATTTGTGGTATGACCTTAAATAGTGTGCATATCGTTTAGCGAAACCGGCTATTCAGGGTTGGATTTGCACACTTTTTAAGCTTATCCCGAAAATCCGCGGTACAAACTTAAATAGTGTGCAAGTCGGTTAATAAAATCGGCTTTTTAAAGTCGTATTGCACACTTTTTAAGCTTATCCCGAAAATTTGTGGTATGACCTTAAATAGTGTGCAGATCGTTTAGCGAAACCGGTTATTCAGGGTCGTATTGCATACTTTTTAAGCTTATCCCGAAAATTCGCGGTATAACCTTAAATAGTGTGCAGGTAAGTTTATCCCGAAAATTCACGATATAACTTTAAATAATGTGCATATCGTTTAACAAACAATTCTTAACTTTCTTAATTATTTCATCTTTCGCTACTTTTTATTAGTCTTTCTTAAAAAAAGTCGTAAAACAGATTTAAATATTGAGTTAAGATATTTGAAACTAAAAATATTTAGTAGGTTTAATAGGTGATGTGATGAAATTTGCACAAATAAAGACGGCAATGATTGACAACTCGGAATTAATCATTACAGATCTGGAAATAACTATTTTAAACGGCTTACCGACTTTTGAAATTAGTGGTCTGAATAATTACAAAGGTCAGCAATGTTTTAGTAGGGTTCGTGCGGCTTTGAGAAATAACGGTTTTACAATTCCTCGGGGTAGAATAGTATGTCATTTAACCAGAGATATAAAGAGTGGGGAAATAAGGTCACTGGATTTGGCTTTAGCTATCGCAATACTGTTGGCAGATGGTCAAATTTATAATAAGACATGTAGTATGTGGTTTATACTTGGTCAACTAAGTCTTTCCGGAAAAGTTTTGGCAGTAAACGGTGTTTTTGCTTTAAGTAGAGATGAAAGATTATTTAATTGCCGCTGGATAATACCGTTTCAGAATCTATCAGAACTTAAATGTGAAAATTATTTTGATAAATATGTTGCAAACAATCTAAATCAGGCTGTCGAAATTATTGAAAACAAAAATATAGATAAGTTTATGGTTAAGCTTGTCAAATCGGATCCTGTTAAAATAAAACAGCAACCGATTTATGAACTGGTTGGACAACCTTTAGCAAAAAGAGCATTGCTGATTGCTTTAACGGGGAGGCATCATTTATTGTTAATAGGTTCTCCGGGAAGCGGAAAAACTACTTTGGCAAATCAAGCTGCTTACTATATGCCGCAACTGGATTCAGATAAACTTGATCAAGTCAGAAAAATTCATTCAATGTACGGAATTTGGAACGAACAAATTGATCAGGGGATAATCAGACCATACCAAGCACCCCATCATACTGTTACACAAATGGCATTAATAGGAGGCGGAAATGATCTTGTGCCCGGGATAATAACTTATGCTCATAATGGAATACTGTTTCTTGACGAGTTAAGTGAGTTTAAACCGAATATTTTAGAACTATTGCGTCAACCGTTAAGTGAAAGAATTATAGAGTTGTCGCGTAAAAATTTTTCTGTGAAATATCCGGCCGATTTTTTATTAATTGCTGCAACTAATCCTTGTCCTTGCGGTTATCGTCTGGAAAATGATCAGCGTTGTCAATGTGGAACCGCAGAAATAAAGCGTTTTAAGAGAAGATTATCCGGTCCGATCATGGACCGTTTTCAAATATCTGTAATCATGAATGATTTAACTAAAACCGATTTGATTAAAACGGCTGAAAATAATTTGGTTACACAAACGAAAATCAATAAAGTTCAACAGCTAATTACAAAAGCACAAGAAATGCAATCTGCAAGATGTAATGCCCATAAAATTGCTTTCGGATATAATGGTCAAATAAAAGTTCAAATGCTTGCGGATTTTTTTGTGATAAAAAAGCAAGTCTTAAAACATTTCGATCAAATTACTCAACATCATTTATTATCTCCTAGATCTTATTTGGCATTACTAAGGGTTGCCAGAACAATTGCTGACTTAGAGCAAAAAGAAAACGTTTTGAAAGAGCATCTACATGAGGCATTGCTATTGCGAGCAAATTCTGAAATCTATTAATTTATGAATTTACTGTGAAAACAAATTAAGCGATAATTCAAATCCAGTAAATAAGTGCCATTTCATGTTTAAGAAATTGACGACATTGGTGAGGTGAGACATGGCGTATATATTTAATCAATCGTGGATAGAATTAGATAATTATTTTAAAGAAAATAAACTAAATGTCATCAGGCAAAGGGCTTGGCTCGAACAATTTTCTAATATAAAACAAGCTTTTTTCTCATTAAATAAAGGTAATCTAAACAATATTATTAAATCATCCGATCCTCAACGCATCAGAGTAATATCAATTCTAGACTCGGACTACCCGGAACTCCTCAAGGAAATCTATGATCCGCCGGCACTTTTATACTTATTAGGTAAAGATTTACAATATGATGAAAAACTCGCAGTTAGTGTAATCGGCAGCAGATATTCGACTAATTACGGTGAGAAAGTGACGCGAATGATTGTAGAATCTTTGAAACATCCTGAGCGAACAATTGTTAGCGGTATGGCAATCGGAATAGATTCAATTGCTCAAATTAGTGCTTTGAAATGTGGGATGAATAGCATAGCTGTGTTAGGTTCCGGTGTAGATGTATGTTATCCTAAATCAAAAATTGGTTTATATTCCGATTTAATAGAGAAGGGTAGTATTGTCAGCGAATATCCACCGGGAACTCCGGCTAAAGCATATCATTTCCCGGTTCGTAATCGGATTATAAGTGGATTGAGTTCAGCCTTAATAGTTGCTGAAGCAGGTCTCAAATCCGGTACGATGATTACTGCAGAGTGTGCGATTAATCAGGGGAGAGATGTATTTGCTATACCAGGTTCCGTATTTATGAAACAAAGTCAGGGTTGTCATCAACTGATCAATGACGGAGCGAGAATCATCGTTGATCAAGGTGCTATTTTCAGTTTATCTGGAGAATTTCCAACATCAATTCCATCTGAAGAGAAAAAGTTATTATCTTTAATACATCAACTCCAACCAAATTTCACGGAAATAATTAATACCTTAAAATATCAAACATCTGAATTAATGATTCTTTTAGGCAAACTTGAAGCAATAGGTTATATTGAACAACAATTCGGCAAATTTATGCTAACAGATAAAGGTATATCAGCTTTAAATTGAATGGTATTATAAGATAATTTTTTTGACAGATGAAAATTTATCTTGTATATATGTAATTTATAGATTAGTTCAATACGAAAGGACTTTATGGAAAATACACTTGTTATAGTCGAATCACCGGCAAAGGCGAACACTATCAGTCGTTATTTAGGTAAAAATTATAAAGTAGCCGCTTCAGTCGGTCACATTAGAGATTTACCGGCATCTACTTTAGGTGTAGATGTAAACAATGATTTTAAACCACGTTATATTACAATGCGCGGAAAAGAAAGTGTTGTCAGAGATCTCAAAAACTTAAAAGAAAATAGTAGTTCCGTGTTACTTGCTACTGACCCGGATAGAGAAGGGGAAGCCATAGCATGGCATTTAGCCAATATTTTGAAAATTGATGAATCTGCTCAGTGCAGGATTACTTTTAATGAAATAACCAAAAAATCAGTAGAAGCTGCTTTGGATTCACCGCATCAAATTGATATGGATTTGGTCAATGCTCAACAAGCAAGGCGAATTCTGGATCGTTTGGTAGGATATGAATTAAGTCCATTGCTTTGGAAAAAAATTCGTAAAGGATTATCTGCCGGGCGTGTACAAAGTGTAGCAACTAAGATTATTATTGAACGTGAAAGAGAAATAAAAGCTTTTATCCCGGTTGAATATTGGCTTTTAACAGCCTATTTACGTAAAAACATTGAAGATCCGCTCTTTAGAGTGCGTTATCATGGTAAATTGGAAGGCAAAAAGGTTATTAAATATTCAATCGATAATGCTGAACAAGCTGAAACAATAATTAAGGATTTAACCAATGCCGAATATATTGTGTATAAGGTAACTAAACGTGAGTCAAAACGTCAAGCTAAACCTCCTTACACGACTTCAACTTTACAGCAGGAAGCTTCGCGCAAACTAGGTTATACATCTGCACGTACAATGCGTATTGCACAACAACTATATGAGGGTGTTAATCTGCCCGAACAAGGTGCAACTGCTCTTATTACATATTTGAGAACAGACTCGGTGCGAATTTCTCCGGTAGCAATTGAGGCGGCCAGGAGTTATATAATAAAGCAATATGGCAACGAATATTTGCCTGTTAAACCACGCTATTTTAAAAATGAAAAAGCGGCACAAGATGCCCATGAATGTATTAGACCCACGCATTTTGATTTATCACCGCAAAGTATCAGACATCAATTAACAGATGAACAATTCAGGTTATATAAGTTGATTTGGGATAAGTTTATCGCTTCACAAATGAACGCTGCAATTTTTGATACAATTTCAGCAGATGTTAAAGCTAAAACCCATATTTTCCGAGTACGCGGTGAAACACTCAAGTTTCCTGGCTGGATGAAGCAATACGGAATGTTGCCGGATACACAAGAGGAAGAATCTGACGAATTAACTAAGGAAAATTTACCAGATCTTGAAGAGGGTGATCAATTGCTCTTCGACAAACTTGAATCAGAGCAAAAATTTACAAAACCACCTGCAAGATACACCGAAGCAAGTCTTATTAGAACTTTAGAAGAACTCGGAATAGGCAGGCCTTCAACATATGCCCCGACTATTTCGACAATTTTGAATCGCCGTTATATCGAAAAAGACGGACGTTCTTTAGTTCCGACTGATTTGGGCTTTTTAGTTACGGAATTATTAGAAGAACATTTTGAGAAAATAATTGATCCGAATTTTACAGCTCAAATGGAAGAAGATTTAGATAAAGTAGAGACTGGTGAAAAAGATTGGATTAAACTACTCCATGAATTTTATCCGGAATTTCACAGCGATGTTGAAAAGGCTGATCAAAGAATCGAAAAAGTAGAGCTTCCGGTTGTTCCAATTAATGAAAAATGTCCGGAGTGTAAAGAAGGTGATTTGGTAATTAAACATGGTCGTTTCGGAAAGTTTATTGCTTGTAATCGTTATCCGAACTGTGGCTATACCAGAGCAATTGAAGTAGAAGCTCCCGGAAAATGTCCTTTATGTGGTTCCGGCTTGCTTGAAAAGAGAGCAAAGAAAAGAAGATCTTCTAAATTTTATGTGTGTGATAAAAAGGGCAAAGATCCGGAATGCCAATTTATCAGCTGGGATTTACCATCAGGCAAAAATTGTTCTGTTTGCGGTTCTTACATGGTAAATAAGAAATTTCGCGGTAAAACTTACGAAAAATGTAGTAATAAAGATTGTGTAACAAATAAAAAAACAAAACCGAAAATTCAAAAGAAAACAAACACAAGTACAAATACTAAAAAGAAATCTGTAAAAACTCTCAAAGCGAAAGCTGAAATTGAATCTATCGATGAATAAAGTATATGTCATTGGAGCGGGGCTTGCCGGTTCAGAAGCAGCATATCAAATAGCGGAAGCAGGCATTGAGGTTACTCTGATCGAGATGAAACCGCAAGTTTTTTCTGAAGCACATCAATCGGCAAATTTTGCTGAATTGGTATGCAGCAATTCTTTGCGTTCAAATCTGATTGAAAATGCTGTCGGTTTACTAAAGGAAGAATTAAGAATGAATAATTCTTTCGTACTTAAAGCAGCCGATTTAAATCAAGTTCCGGCAGGGGGAGCCTTGGCGGTTGATCGGGATGCTTTTTCCGATTATATTACCGAATATTTATCAGCACATCCTAAAATCAGTATTGAGCGAAGAGAAGTTGTGAGTTTAGCTGAATTTGATTTAGCACAAGATTATGTTGTAATTGCAACCGGCCCCTTAACTTCAGACAGTTTATTTAATGATTTAAAACAATTTATAGGCGATGATGATCTTTATTTTTTTGATGCTGTTGCTCCTACGGTAGAAGCAGAAAGTATCAATCGCAATCGAGTTTTTGTTGCATCACGTTATGAAAAAGGGGAAGCTGCTTATTTGAATTGTCCTATTAACAAAGCTGAATATGAAATTTTTTATCAGGAATTAGTTAATGCACAACCTGCATTGGTAAAAGATTTCGATAGTTTAAAATTGTTTCAAGGCTGTATGCCGATAGAATCAATTGCCAAGCAAGGTAAAGAAACATTATTGTTCGGTCCCTTAAAGCCGGTTGGTCTGATTGATCCGAAAACCGGAGAACAACCATATGCTGTGGTACAATTAAGACAGGATAATAAAGCAGCAACCTTATATAATTTAGTAGGATTTCAAACCCGTTTAACTTTTATGGAGCAAAAACGAGTTTTCAGATTGATACCCGGATTGGAAGATGCGGTTTTTGAACGTTTCGGTGTAATGCACCGCAATTCTTTTATCAATTCACCAAAACATTTGAATATCGGTTATCAGCATAAAACTCAACCTAATTTATTTTTTGCCGGTCAGATTACCGGTGTTGAGGGTTATGTGGAATCAATCGGTTCCGGATTTGTTGCTGCGAAATGTTTAATTACACATTATAAAAATATTAAACAACAAGAAGTGCCTTTATACCTTCATGCGGAGACTATGCTTGGAGGTATGGCACATTATGTATGTCAGGCTGATCCACATCATTTTCAGCCGATGAATGCAAATTTCGGTTTAGTTCCGGCAATAGATGCCAAACAAAGAAATCAATTAAAACAAAAATATCGGATTAATGCTAAAGGTAGGCAAGGTCGTCGGCAAGTCTATGCTTTACGAGCTTTAAGCTACTATCGAAATATTGAGAAAGATATTGAATTATTAAATGCGAAAAAGTGATTTTTATTATGAGTTGCCTGAAAAATATATTGCTCAACATCCGGCAAAACATAGAGATCAAAGTAAATTAATGGTCTTACTACCGGATCGCACGATCCAAGACAAAATGTTTTTTGATTTACCGAATTATTTATTACCGGGTGATTGTTTGGTTTTAAATAATACCAAGGTTCTACCGGCACGTTTACATGGCACAAGGAAAGACAGTGGGGCACCTGTTGAATTTCTCTTGCTCAAACAGATTGATGATACCGATTGGGAAGTTATCGTTAAACCGGGGAAAAAGTGTAAACCCGGACATAGTATAGTTTTTTTGCAGGGACAATTAGAAGCGGAAATTTTAACTATAAAAGATGATGGCAACCGAATAGTAAGATTCAGATATGATGGACTTTGGCAAGAACTATTGGCACAAGCAGGTGAAATGCCCTTGCCGCCTTATATAACTGTTGTACAAGATGATCCTTCACGTTATCAAACGGTATATGCAAAGTATGACGGATCAGCTGCAGCACCGACTGCAGGTTTACATTTTACACCTGAACTTTTGCAAAAAATAAAATCAATTGGAGTAGAAATTGTAGAGCTTACCTTGCATGTAGGAATAGGAACCTTCAGGCCTGTCAAAGAAGATGATATTACTAAACATTTAATGCATAATGAATATTATGAATTGGACGAACAAACAGCAAAGTCAATTAATCAAACCAAAGATAATAACGGCAGAATTATTGCTGTTGGAACTACCAGCTGTCGTGTATTAGAAACATTAACTGATCCGTTAACAAATAAAATCTGTTCCGGCCATGGCGAAACGGATATATTTATTTATCCGGGATACAAATTCAAGCTGATAGATGGTTTAATAACCAATTTTCATTTACCAGAATCGACTTTATTAATGTTAGTATCAGCTTTATATGGTAGAGAAAATATTTTGCAGGCTTATCAACATGCCAAAGAAAATGATTATCGCTTTTTCAGTTTTGGTGATGCAATGCTGATTTTGCCGGAAGAAAGAAAATAGTTTTATGAGTGCAATAAAATTTGAATTGAAACATATATGCAAACAAACCGGTGCCAGATACGGAATTTTGGAAACTCCTCACGGATCGTTTGAAACACCGATCTTTATGCCGGTTGGAACTCAAGCAACCGTTAAAGGTTTATCACCGGAAGAATTAAAATCAATGGATGCTGAAATAATTCTTTCTAATACCTATCATTTATGGATGCGTCCGGGAGAAGATTTAATTGAGGAAGCAGGTGGTCTACATCAATTCATGAATTGGGATCGATCGATTCTTACGGATAGCGGCGGTTTTCAAGTGTTTAGCCTTTCTGGTACAAGAAAAATAGAAGAGGAAGGGGTCCATTTCAGGTCGCATATTGATGGTAGCAAACGCTTCCTTACTCCGGAAAAAGCCGTGGATATCCAACAAGCTCTCGGATCCGATATTATGATGCAATTAGATGAATGCACACCATATCCGGCGGGCAAAATTTATGTGAAAAACTCGCTTGAACGAACGACGCGATGGCTTGAGCGCTGTTTGAATCATCAGACTACGAGCAATAAACAAGCATTATTCGGTATCATTCAAGGTGGCATGTATCCGGATTTAAGAAAACAAAGTGCAAGAGAAATTATTGCTTTTGGTACTCCCGGAGTAGCTATCGGTGGTTTATCAGTTGGTGAGCCGGCCGTTGAAATGTATCGGATGCTCGATGTTATACAACCACTATTACCGGAACATAAACCGCACTATTTAATGGGAGTCGGTACACCACATCATTTGTTTGAAGGTGTGCTTAGAGGAATTGATATGTTTGATTGTGTTTGGGCAACAAGACTGGGTCGAAACGGTGCAGCGGTAACTTCAATTGGTCAGGTAACTGTACGTAATGCTACTTATGCCCGAGATTTCAGTCCGCTTGATCCGAACTGTGATTGTTATACTTGCAAAAACTATACTAGGGCATATATTAGACATTTAATTAAAGCAGACGAAATATTCGGTTTACGCTTAACCTCATATCATAATTTATATTTTTTAATTAATTTAATGAAACAAATTAGAATGGCAATTCAAAATGATTGTTTCGGAGATTTATTTATGGATTTTAAAAAACAATTTGATTCTCAAAGAAGATAATGATACTATTGTCAAGTATATTTACTTAAAAATAATTTTAAAGCAAATTATAAGGTAAATGAATTCAATTTCAGTTTGACTTATAATTTTATTCAAAATGACTTTAAATGACCAGTTTTTAAATAAAGGAGCAAATAATGTTACAAAACTATACTTTACTTCTTGAGGCAAATGCCGATAAGGCTCAACCGGGTGGTGGCAGTCTAATAATGTCACTTCTACCGATGATTTTAATTTTCGGTTTGATGTATCTGATAATGATTCGTCCGAAAAAAAGAGAAGAACAAAAGATGAAAGATCAGATTAATGCAATGCGCGTTGGTGATTCGGTAATCACGGTCGGTGGTGTCGTAGGCAAAATTATGAATATAACAGATGATGAAATTACAATTGCTACATCAGTTGCCAATACGATGATGACTTTTAAAAAACAAGCAATCAGTACAGTCGTTCAAAGTGAAGAAAACAGAAAGATTGCTGAAAAAGAAAGAGCTGAAGCCGGCGAACCGGAAAAGAAAAGCTTTTTTGATCGTTTTAAGAAAAATAAGAACGATAGCAAATCTAATACACCTGATAAATAAAAATCAAGCAGGCTCATTGAATTTGAGTTAAAGAGGTTAATCGGATTCTAATGATACTACATTAGCAGCTTAACTATTTGCGATAATATATCTTAATATCGAACTTGTTAAGTATTTATCAAGTATAACAGTGGAATAATCCTCTTTTTGTCGTATTGTATAATAAGCTAAAAGGAGGATTTTTAATGCCCGGATTTATTCCGCAAGAAATAATTAATCAAATTATTGAACAAACCGATATTGTTCCGATCGTAGAACAATATGTTAAACTAAGCAAAAAAAGTTCAGCCAATTATTTCGGTTTATGTCCGTTTCATTCCGAAACCAAACCTTCCTTCAGTGTTTCCCCCGGTAAACAGATTTTTTATTGTTTCAGTTGTCAAAGGGGTGGCAATGTAATTAAATTCATTCAGGATATTGAGAATGTTACTTTTCTCGATGCTATAAAGATTTTAGCAGAAAAAACAAATATTAAAATTCCGACCAATGATCCGAAGATTTATGAACATAATCAAGTCGAAAGAAAAGTTCAGCAAAATTTGCATTTAGAAGCTGCTCGGTTTTATTATAATTCTTTAAACCAATATTCAAATCGCGATGTTACAAGATATATGACTGAGCGTGGATTCTCAGGCAAAACCTTAACTACTTTCGGCATCGGTTATGCCGATTCCGAATGGGATAGTTTGGTTATCCATTTACGCAATGCCGGATTCAATGATGAACAGATGCTTGCCTCAGGTATTATTCGCAAGAGTAGCCGCAACACTTTAATCGACTTGTTCCGTGATCGAGTGATGATTCCAATTTTCCCAAGCCATGGCAGATATATCATCGGTTTTGGCGGAAGAGCTGTTAATGATGCTGATGAACCAAAATATATTAATTCACCGGAGAATATTCTCTATCGTAAAGGCGAACATTTATTTGCAATGAATATTGTGCGGAGATTAAGACCTTTGCCGGAAACTCTGATTGTAGTAGAAGGTTATATGGATGTAATGGCACTTTATCAAGCAGGGTTTCATAATGCAATTGCCAGTCTAGGTACTGCATTAACCGAAAACCAAGCAAGATTAATTGATCGCTACGCCAAAAGAGTCATTTTAGCTTATGATTCCGACCAAGCAGGTATAAAAGCCGCTTTAAGGGCAATTGAAATACTTGAAAAATTTAATATAGAAATATTTGTACTCGGTCTGGGCGATGCGAAAGATCCTGATAATTATATTAAAAAGTACGGTAAGGCACGTTTTCAAGCATTGCTCAATGATGCACCGTCCGCTCTGGATTTCCAAATTAAAGTTGCCAGGACAAAATCTACCGATCAAAATGGTCACTTAAATCTCAATCAATATACGGCGGAAGTGGCTGAACTTTTAGCTAAGTTAGACAGTGCGGTAATGATTGAAGTCTATGCAAAAAGATTATCAGAAGAAATTAATGTAGCCAGCAGTACAATTATCTATGATGTTAATCAAATAAAACAAAATAAAACAAAAGCTGAAACCGAGCAAATTGATAAAACTTTTTCACAAAATTTATCGGAATATAGAAACAGATCAATTATCAGTCAAAAACATAAATCGAATGTTAAAATTGATCAAAAAAAATATTTGCGTGATCAATGGCTAATTTTAGCAATCTTGGCAAGTTCACCGGAACTGTTCGATTCAATTAGCGATAGATTTAAACCGGATCTTTTCAGCAATCGTGCTCTTAAAACTTTGGCAAATAAAATAATTCAAGCTGCTCAAGAAAATTTGCTATCAGTGCAAAATCTGATTTTCTGGACTGATGAGTTAAGTTATGATTTAGAAAACATAAATTATACCAAACAACTAATGCCTGTTTTGATGGCTTTGGAAGCTGAAGATATTCGCTCAGATCAAGAATTGTTATTTGATGTTTTACGAAAACTGGAACAATATGCGATGCAAATCAGACAAGCTGAAATTCTGGATGCTATTAATGATAAACATATATCATCAGAACAACGAAAAATTTTAATTAAAGAATTGTCCACAATTAATAAAAATATTAATTATCCAAATAGGAATTCATAAATAAAAAAATAATAATTGGAGGAATTATTTATACAAATGAGTAAAGCAGGGAAAAAAGAAAAAGAAATCGAACAAGAAAAAACAAACGAGGAAGAAATCGAAATAGGAAACGAAAAAACAAAGAAGAATATAAAGGGAAAAATAGAACAGGTGGTTGAAACCAAAGAAGAAAGGGCCATTATTTCACTGATTAATCGTGGTAATCGAAAAAATAATCAGTTAAAACAGCAGGATATCATTGATTATCTTGAATCTATAAAATTACATGAAGATTATCTCGATCAAATTATTGAAGGTTTATTGAACGCCGGAATTGAAGTGATCGAAGATGATGATGAAGCTGAAGATGAAAATAATGGCAGAATTTTCACCGAAGCGGTAATTGTTGATGATCCAGTTAGGATGTATTTAAAAGAAATTGGTCGAGTTGATCTTTTAACCGCCGATGAAGAAAAAGAATTGGCAGCTCGTATGGAAATGGGTGACAATGAAGCAAAGGATCATTTGACCACAGCCAATTTACGTTTAGTTGTCAGTATTGCTAAACGCTATACAGGTAGAGGTCTTTCTTTCCTTGATTTAATCCAGGAAGGTAATCTGGGCTTAATCAAAGCGGTTGATAAATTCGACTACCGCAAAGGCTATAAGTTTTCAACTTATGCAACGTGGTGGATCAGGCAAGCGATTACCAGAGCTATTGCTGATCAGGCACGTACGATCCGTATCCCTGTTCATATGGTAGAAACCATCAATAAAATGATCAGAATTCAAAGACAATTATTACAGAAATTAGGGCGTGAACCTGAACCGGAAGAAATTGCTGCTGAAATGGAAATAACAGTCGAAAAAGTGCGTGAAATAATGAAAATTTCTCAAGAACCGGTCTCATTGGAAAAACCGATTGGTGAAGAAGAAGACAGTTTTTTAGGTGATTTTATTCCGGATGATGATGCTCCGTCGCCATCTGAACAAGCTTCTTTCGCTTTATTGAAAGAACAATTATTTGAAGTTTTAAAAGAATTGACACCACGTGAAGAAAAAGTTTTGCGTTTGCGTTTCGGTTTAGATGACGGCAGAACCAGAACACTGGAAGAAGTCGGACGCGAATTTGATGTGACCAGAGAAAGAATTCGCCAAATTGAAGCTAAAGCATTACGCAAGTTGCGTCATCCCTCACGTAGCCAAAAATTGAAAGATTATTTAGATTAAATTTGATAAATCCGAGTAATACCAAAAACAAAGTAAGCAAAAGAATTCTGGCTTTAATCCGTTGGATTAAGCCTGATTCTTTTGTTATCGATGTCGGAACTGATCATGCTTATTTACCCATTGCATTATTAGAAAGAAAAATAACACGAAAAATTCTTGCTATAGATAATAATGTCAAACCGTTAGCCAAAGCCCGACATAATATTCAAGTAGCAGGGTATACAGATTTAATTGAATTAAGGATCAACGACGGCTTAAGTAATATAAATTTTGTCGGAGATGAGATTATTGTAATTGCAGGTATGGGCGGAGTATCAATTAGTAATATTTTGGTAGAGGCAAAATCACGCTTTAAGCAAAATCAAACTTTTATTTTACAACCAAATTGGACTTGGTATGAACTGCGCAAATGGTTGGCAAATAACGGATTTCAAATTGAACAGGAACAAGTAATCAAAGAGCAAAATAAATTCTACAGCCAATTATTAGTAAAATATACCGGAAATAAATATGCGATAACAGATACTGAGGCATTTTGCGGAATTAATATCAATTTGGGTATCAATTCAGGATTTGATTCAGATCCTAACTCTGATTCAACTATAAGTAAAAATGATTCCGTCATGACCATATATTTAGGATATTTATCCAGACTTAAACATTTAGCCGAACGCAAATCGTACAGTATCGGACTATATTACAAAATTAAACGAGACATAGAGAGTATGATCTCAAATATTATTGGTAAAAAAGAATTAGTAAAGGAGAAACAGATTGATTAAACATCAAGACATTTTAGATTATATAAATGAAATCGCACCTTATCCGGATGCTGAAGTCTGGGATCCGACCGGACCTACCTTAGGCTGGCTTGATGATCAAACTAAAGGTGTGGTGCTTAGCTTGGATTTAACAAGTGATGCGTATAAACTAGCCCTTACCGATAATTGTAATTTAATTATTACACATCATCCGTTTATTTTTTCTCCATTCAAACAATTTGTTGCGGACAATTTTGAACAGAGTTTGTTGCTTGATTTAGCTGCCAAAAGAATAAGTGTCATTTCTTGCCATACAAACCTTGATGTAGCAGTGGAAGGAGTTGCAACCTCGTTTATTCAGGCAGCTTTAAATCCCGAAAGCTATTTTTCTGATATCAAGATATTTATTCCACATGAAATGAAACCTGAAGTTGGTCATGGTCGAATTGTAATGTTGAAAGAAGAACAAAGATTAAGTCATTTATTAAAACAAGTTGAAAGTAATCTAAAAACTACCATTCAAGTCAATCTTGATGAAAATTTAACAGTACAAAAAATTGTTTTCACTCCGGGGTCATTCGATGAGTCATGGATTCCGCAACTAGAACAACAAGCAGTTGATTTATTAATTACCGGTGAAATTAAACATCATGTGGGTGTAATGCTGAAGGAAAGGGGAATTGCCATGTTTGCTGCCGGTCACGGTGCCTCGGAACAAACCGTGATTCCTTTACTGCAAACCAAACTGACAAATAAATTCTCAAAGATTAACTTTGTAGAAAATCCGGGAATCACATATAATCAATTAAGATCTGAGTAAACTGGACAATCGCGGCTGCAAAGATGAAAATCTGCAGATGAGGAAAGTCCGGGC
>JAAYNE010000156.1 GCA_012521015.1 Clostridiaceae bacterium
ATGGCAGCATACGCTCCGTCTGTCCGGCAAGCGAACGCTTAGACATTTCGGCCCATTTCATATCAAGATACATCATATGGAGCACTATTGCAAGTAGTAGCGAGAACAATATTGGCAATGAAATGCGTAGATACTTAGGAGTAACCCACTCCTTGTTATCCTTACTATTGTTAAAGAAAGCCGGAACAATCGCCATAGCAGATATAAACCATACTGCAGCATAATGGAATGGATAAGAGAACTGGCACATCACAAATACTGATGCAGTTACAGCCAGTCCTATAACCTTTACATTCTCACTGGACTTAAATAGACGCTTAACCGTTAATATAAGAACATACAGAGCAATTACAAGGCCTGCAAATCCATAGTTCACAGTCAGTTTAATGTATTCATTGAAAGGGTGTGTTACGTTATCGGCCAGCATCACGTATGGAGAATCCGGATGCATACTGAAATAAGCAGCTTGGGCGTCCATGTAATGTTTCTCTATTCCACCTATCCCATAACCCAACAACGGTCGTTCTTTTATCATATCCCAGCAAACCCTCCACACAAACATACGGCCATTAACAGAAGCTGATTTGACACGGTATAGCAAAATAGTTACAATTGCAACAGCCGTAACCAGTAGTATCCATAACCATTTATGAGTCTTGAATATTGAAAGAACCTTTGTCTTTAAAGTAAACACTACTGCTGCCACAGCACATATAGCCAACACTCCCGCTCTTGAGGCAGAGAGTACGCTTGTTAATGCGCAAGCTATAGTTGTTAATCCAGCAAACCAATAAATCAGACGATTTCGTTCCTTATTTAAGCATAGAGTTAACGCAAAAGGGAACAAAGCCGCCTGCATTGCAGCAAACCCTGCAGGATTCTCATACGTTCCGGTTATGGGGAAAGCATAATGTCTGGAAGGAACAAAGCCAAAGTGCTGCAATAGGCCATAAACGGATAGCATCAGGCATACAGTAGTAAAACCTACGCTGACACCTGAAGAATATAGTGCATCTTTCAATTTATACAGACCTTTCCGTGTTACAGAACAGACTAAAAGCAACATGGATACAGCAATACCAATAAAATAAACCTTGGCATCATTCTCGACATTCACAAAGCGTTCAGAGGTGATAAAAACACCTCCCGCCAAGATGACAAAAAGAATAGTAGTAAATATGTAATGTATGGATTTCAGATGTACAAATATCTTTATATATTTTGACTGATGCAAATTTGAAAAACAGCTTAAACAATATTAGAATCTGTTTTGATTTGTTTTTAATAAATTTATTACGACCTGTTTTTTCCTCTTTTTCCACAGATTTTCATTCATTAACGGACCTCCATTATTCTCTTAAATCGGTAAAAGCAGAGAAAATAACAGACCATAATCATATTCACGGAACAAATTTAAACAGATTCTTAGCCGGTTCTTACGCAATTTGGTTGAAACATTAATTAAACCACAGCTGATACCCTATACGTTCACTCCCTTGCCTGCGAATAATCACAAATGATTTTTCGCCATAGTTA
>JAAYNE010000022.1 GCA_012521015.1 Clostridiaceae bacterium
AAGTATCATTGAAGCACAAACAGGAAAGAAACCATTTGTACCCGACACACTATACCTTTTTTGCGGACGAAGAACTGATAGAATAAAGGGGCTAGTTTGGGAGAATGATGGATTTCTTCTCTTATACTGTCAATGGCATAATAAAAATACCCACTTTTGGCGGAGATAATTCCCCACTTTGTTATGCCTAAATATATAAGTAGTTTATACTGAAAGTGTAACAAGTTGGTTCTCCACAAAGGAGGAAATTAATTATGCTGGAGGTAGCAATGAGGACTACGATTAAGACGTTGTACGATAAGGGGTACAACAAATCACAAATTGCAGAAATGCTTCATGTGGACAGGAAAACTGTAAGAAAAATAATTAATAACTTTGTAGACGGGAAGGAGGTGAACAGTAAGGCATATCCTTCCATGTTTGACGAGTACAGGGAATACATTGAAATACAGATTAAAAAGGATCTATCTGTCAAGCGCATATATCAAGATATGCAGAAAGAGTTTGGTATTTCAGCCAGCTATTCTGCTTTGCGAGATTATATAAGGAAGCTCAAAGACCAGGCACCAAAAGCGTATATGGTGCTTAATTCACTGCCCGGCGAAGAAGCCCAGGTGGACTTTGGATATATAGGAATGCTTAAGGTGAAGGGAAAGAATCGTAAAGCCTGGGTATTTATAATGACATTAAGTTATTCTAGATATATGTATGTACAGATAACGCTTGACCAGAGTGTCAGGACATTTATTATGTGTCATACCAATGCATTCAGATATTTTGGTGGTGTTCCAGAGACCGTAAAGATTGACAACCTAAAAGCAGCTATAATTGAAGCGGACTTTTATGAACCACTGGTGCAACGTACGTATGCCTCCTTTGCTGACCATTATGGATTCCTGCCAAATCCATGCAGGGTATATACGCCGACTGACAAGGGTAAGGTCGAATCAAATGTCAAGTACGTTAAGGATAACTGTTTTAAGGCAAGGGAGTTTGTTGATATAAATGAAGCAGAAACATTCTTAAGGGATTGGCTGGATGATACCGCTAACAGTCGTAAGCATGGCACTACCGGCAAGATCCCTAATGACGTATTCTATGAAAAGGAGCAGAAGGCACTGCATCCGCTACCGACGGAAGAATTCCTGTTTACCAATTCTTCACCGGCAACAGTATGGACTGACTGCCATTTATCTTATAAGGGAAACTACTATTCGGTTCCACATGAATACATAGGCTGTGATGTTGAAGTTATAGAAGTCAATAATCTCGTAAAGATTTACTATATGGGGAATGAGATCGCCCTTCACGTCTTTGCGGCAGACGTAAAAGGCGAACACATCACTGACAAAAAACATTACCCGTCAAGTAAAACTATAACACAGGAGGAGATGTTGTCAAGCTACCGCGAGAAAATGCATGATATAGGCCCCGGGGCTGAAGCATTTCTTGAAAAGTTTAGAGTAACCTCCATGTACCAATGCCATCATTACAGGAGCATATCTGGAATAATAGCCCTTAAGAAGAAGTATGGGGCAGAAACTGTCAATAAAGCCTGTGAACGTGCCTGCTACTTTGGTAATATCACATACCGTACAGTCAAAAACATATGTGAGAAAGGGATGGAAAGACTACCTATAGAAAATCGCATGAATGTCATAAATGCACAGACCGGTACTTATTCTAATGTCAGAGATTTAGGTCAGTACCGTCGTATGCTTGGACTGGGGGTGATTGAAAATGAATGATTCCCTTACAAACAAGCTTAAGAATCTCCGACTGGCAGGTATGGTGCAGACAGTAGATATGCGTTCTGAACAGGCCGTTAAGGAAAAACTGTCATATATAGAATTTCTTGAGCTCATTGTAAATGACGAATACATAAACCGCAATCGAAATAGGATATCAAACATCAGGAAAAGGTCAAGAATACCACAGCATAAAACAATAGAGGAATTTAACTTTTCATATCAGCCAAACCTTAATCGTCAGGAAATATATCGTCTAGGTACCTGCGAATTTATTAGGAAGAAAGAAAACATAGCCTTCATAGGACATCCCGGTACAGGTAAAACACATCTTTCCATTGCACTTGGCATAAAAGCGATTGAGCAGGGATATACGGTACTATTCAGCAACCTGTCAGAAATGATGGATGACCTTTACATGTCGAGAGCGGATAATTCGTTAAGGCTCAAAATAAGAAAGTACACCAAGCCTGACCTTTTAATAATAGACGAGTTTGGGTTAAAGAAGCTCAGTCAGACAAATGTTGATGACCTTTATGAAGTCATATCGAGACGTTATGAGTCTGCCTCAACTGTTATAACATCGAACAAACAGTTTGACGAATGGGGGAATATACTTTTCGATCCTGTTCTAGCATCAGCAATACTGGACAGATTTGTCCACCATTGTAACTTTATTATTATCGAGGGAGATAGTTATCGGATGAAGGAACGAGAACGCCTGGCACCAAAAAAGCGAGGACGTCCCCGGAAGAATGATACTGAAGCATACGGGCAGGAGGAGCAGGAGGATGAATAAGGGCATTCACAGAATGGAATAACCTCTGCCATCTATTTAAATAAACATGGGGAATTTCTCCGTCAGGTGGAGCTGTTCCCCAGATAATTATTAAAAAGTAAGTGGGGATTTTTCTCCGACATTTTTGGGACTTTTTTATTGACAACAACACTTATACAAGCGTCTTGCTCAAGGCAAATATCAATGGCCTCGTAACGAACAGGATGTGAGGCTTCTTTCACCTCAGCAATTTCGCTGGTTAATGGAGGGTCTAACTGTAACCCCAAAGAAATCTGTA
>JAAYNE010000023.1 GCA_012521015.1 Clostridiaceae bacterium
AGATGCATAGAATGCATCCATATCTATATGGATTATTTTACGATATTTTGGTGTATTTTGCATGTAATAACAGCATCAACCTAAACTAATTTTTCAACAAAATTTTCAATTAACTCATTAACAACTTCCGGTTTATCCGTATTTGAGTTGTGACCGGCACCTTTTATCCATTCAATAGGAATGCCGGTGTTTTTATGCCAAGCCTTGTTAAATCTAAGAGTTGAGCCTGCTTTGTCTTTTTCTCCGCAAATTAATAGGGCGGGGCAGGTAATTTTATACGGCAAGTCTTTTTCGTAGGCTTCGGCAAGCATCTTATAACCGTATCCGGCAAGTTTGGCGTATCGTTTTTTATCGCCATCGTAGGTCATCATAATTTCACGAATCAATTTTCTGCCGTATTCGGTCTCCGCTGTTCCTTTTGCGCCTGCCTTTAATAAAGATTTCCATGGATACCACCGATAGACAGGTTCCATTCGTTTCAACAGCCAAAGTTCTATATTTGTCAAATATTTTCTTTGCAACGGGGCAGAATCAATGGAGATAAAACCTTTCAGTTTTTGGGGAAATAGTTCTGAAAAAGTTTGTCCCACATAGCCACCCATAGATTGACCTACAATAACGGGACGCAAAATATTTTCTTTTTCGAGTATTTCGTTTAACCATTTTGCTTTATCCATCAAACTGAAATCAAGCTTAAACGGATACGAAGAAGCATGAGCAGGTGCATCCCAAACAAACACATTGTATTTGTCCTTAAAATAGTCAATCTGTTTTTCAAACAATCTGTGGTCTGCCGTCAGTCCCGGAAGAAAAACCAATGTAAGCCTATCGGGATTAATTTTGTTTGTCCAATAATGAATAATGCCCGATGTTGTTTTGTGTGTTTTTTCTGTCAAGTGTTTTTGAATTGTGTCCATATATTATCCCTTAATAACAGCAAATTGAATTTCTATTGTAAATAATCTTTTTACAAAGATACAAAAAACTAAATTATCTCTTTGTGAAATCAATTACACATAAATTTAATTTTAATATACAGATTTTTAACCCGTTATAAATTTTTATTATTGAATTTAGAAAAAAATACAAATGTGATATAATTTGTATTTATGAATTTTGTATATTTGTACATCGTAAATACATTGTTTATATCAATCACAAGTCAACAGAATTAACGAATAATAGAAAACACCGAAATATAAAATTTAAATATCTAAATTATGAAAGAAAAATGGTTGCCTGAGGGAAAAAAAGCAGCACTATGTTTTAGCATAGATGATATACATCCTGCTACATCAAAAGATTATTACGATGCAGGCGGTGATTTAGATAAAGGAGTGTTGGGATTATTGCACTGGCTTTTAAAAAGACATCCTCAATTAAAAGTAACCCTATTTGTTACTCCCGATTGGAGATTGACAAATCCCTTTCTAACAAGAAAATTACTATCGGCTATTCCTTATTTACGTGATAGAGTGTTCCTTACAAAAGTGTTAAAGAAAGGAACTATGAGATTAGATAAACATCTTGAATTTGTTGATTATATTAAAAATTTGCCTAATACGGAAATAGCAATGCACGGCTTATATCACTGTCATAAAGGATTAAGACCGAATGTTGAATTCCAGAATCAAACTACCGATGAGTTTTTAGAATTATTACAAGAATCAAAAAAGATTTTTGCTAATGTGAAAATTAATCTTTCAAAAGGAATTTGTCCACCCAATTGGGAGGCTCCAATAAATTTACAGCGTGCAATGGTTGCTGAAGGTTTAAAATATTTGGCTTCAGCAAGAGATATTTTCACTGAAATCAGTAGGGACGCTGTTGCAAATATGAGTGGTATGAAAGGAGTTTCGCTTATTTATCCGCAATTTATTTTCGATAATCAATTAGTCCATATTCCCGCTAATTTCAACGCTACAAGGACTATTGACCGCGCATTTAGTATTATTGAAAATAACGGATTAATATCAATAAAGGCTCACATTATGAAAAATTTCTTTGGACATATTTTATATGATGGAATTGATGAAGTTTACATAAATTATCTTGATACACTATTAACGGTATTAGAAAATAAATATGGTGACGAATTGTGGATGACCTCCATGAATGAAATTTCTGAATAT
>JAAYNE010000024.1 GCA_012521015.1 Clostridiaceae bacterium
AAATGGACCCTCATTAAGAAAGGGGATTTTAGCAAGCGAATAGCATTTTTTTTGTACTATTGCACCATCTCTCAGACTGGCACATTTTGACCGAAATGCCTGGCACAAATAACACCGAAATACTCAGGGGGTTTGGAACTTTTCCTTGTCAACCCGTTATAAAGCTACCAAAAAGCGAAAAACTTTCCAAATTCATTATCAGCCCAAATAAAATAAACACGCTGTTGTGCACTGGCGTTAAATTCTTCGTCGTTTTAATGTCTTTATTCGGTGCGTATGGAGAAGACACACTCTTTGCCAAGTTTAGGATTGTGGGGCGGCAAATGCGACTTGGCAATGTGTGTGGCTGTGCTGTAGAACTTACTTTAACTTTTTGTTGAGCATTTCTTTAATATTCAAATGTTTTGCATCTGAAATCTTTTTTGAATTTTCATCAACTAGTTTTATCCAGTCAGTCACTTTTTCGTTTTCTGTTGTTTTTATACCCCAATACTCAGATAATTCAGACGGAGAAGTAAGTGCTAACGTTTCAATAATCGAGTCAAAGTTTTTAAATAAGTTTACCAATACTCTAGGAACACTATTGTAAACAATTTCCCCAATCATAATTTGCCCTTTTCCCGTTGCTGTAAACAAATCGCGAATATTTGGGCAAACAATAGCTTCACTTGTGACTAGCCAAATAGAAAACCTCCCAAATTTATCACTGCGATTGCTAAATAGTTCAGGAAAGTAAACCATTGCTTTGTTCTTAATGTCCTGTTTTTCAATAATCGATAGGTTGTTCCAGACTTTAATAACTAAGTTACTTGATTTTGCATTTTCTTGGTCAATCCACCATAAATCTTCCCCTGGTTTAAGTTTGCTCTTATAGTATTCAACTATTGGCTTTATCGGATTTTCGTTTTTCCTTAATGTGTCGTAAGGTGCTTTTATTTTGTCAAAAATAGTTTTTCCTTTTTCAAGGTTCATGTCTATCAGGTAGCGTGGCGAGTGAGTAACAACCACTTCAGATAAACATTCTTCATATGGACGACACCTGAATTCTATTGGACTTGCTAGTTTTGCGAAGAGCATAAAGATTCTTTCAACATCATCAACTCGTGTTGTTTCAAGAACACTATTTCCAGTTGTTTTCCAATGGTTTTGCGTAGTTGTTTTAACTTCAACACCGTAATATTTTTTTGCAATAATATCAGGGAATCTCTGACCTCCAATAAGTTCAATAGAATTTTCAAAGGGCGAACCAACTGCTAAATCTGTCATAACATCTTTAACCAATGGCTCTAACTTGTTGCCTGTAAGTGCAGAAATTGACTTGGCAGATTTCTTGGCTTGGTTGTTTAGTTCTTCAATGGTTGAGTTTAGTAGAAAGTCGAATTCCTTTCTGTTGGGTTCTGGGTTTGCTGAGATAATCATCGCTTACTTTTTAAAATATAGATTCCAAATATCCTCAATGCGTTTTGCTAAATTATAGGCAAGTAGGGGTGGTACTGCATTGCCAATAATTTTGTATGCTTGAGAAGGACTTACTAAAAATGAACCTTTTCTTCCATAACTTTTTTCAATCACAAATTCATAATCAGGAGGGAATGTTTGTATTAGTGCGCATTCTCGAACAGTAAGTCGCCTTTCTTTTAATCCCTTTTTCAACTCTTCATCAATTTTGCCTCCGTTTTCAGCGGATAGTCTTCTAAACTCAATATTCCCGTGATGTTCGGCTCTAATAGTTGGGCCGATAGTATTTAGTTTGATTTCAGTTTGACCTTGACAATGAGAACCCATATACTTGGCTTTCGAAAAATACTTTTGCGAAAGGTCTTCAGATTGTTCTGGTTCTACCAAATTTTTAAAAACATCATTCAGCGTTACGTGACGTTTTAATCCGATGCCTTCAACTGTGTATGCGTGAGTTGGATTTGGGTAAGGATTGTAAATTTCCGAAATATTCTTTTTCGATAGTTCCACTAACGCTTTGTTTGATAGTGCAGATTTCCTAATTCCAATAAAAATTACCCTTTCTCTTGATTGAGGAACTCCAAAGTTTGCGGCATGAAGAACCTGAGGTTCTAAAACAATGTAACCATTTTCTCCAGCACTCGAAAAATCGTTTTGAATTATTTCTTTTACATTTGAAAGATTTACAAGCCCTTTAACATTTTCGGCAATAAAAATCTTTGGTTTTGTGATTTCTATTACCTCCTTCATCCACATATAAAGTTGACCTCTTGTTTCGATAGAAGCTTCATTATCCTTAATAATTTCTCCTTTATGATTTTTGTGCGAGTTAAAGCCGTTTCTTTTCCCTGCAACGCTAAAATCCTGACAAGGAAATCCTCCCGTGACGATATCAACATTATCAGGAAAAATATCTACACCAAGTTTATGGAGTTTTACTAAATCAACGATGCTGTCAGTATGAAAAGAATCTGGGTTGTGACCTCTTTTGGAGAAGTAGTTTATCCAAGCATTTCTTGCATCAGGAAGAATGTCATTAGCAAAAACAGTCTTAAACCTAGTTTTTTTTAGCTGAATAAAACCGTTGTCAAGATATTTGTCAATAAAATGAGGTGTAAGTTTTTCATTAATTGATGAGGCAAGAACAGAAAATCCACCTTCAAACCCTAAATCCATTCCACCACAACCAGAGAACAGAGAAAGAATATTTAATGTTTCAACCTTTCCCTTCCCGTTTAATCCTTTAACTTTATAAGGTTTGGTCGAAAACTTAATTCCTAGTTGCGGTTCTTCCGCTACATCAACTTCAAGTATTTCTTTATTGGTTCTCATAGTTAATTGCTAACCGAATGGGTTTTTAAGTATTGAACTTTTTTTTCTGCAAGTTTAAGAACTCTGTCAGCGCAATTTTCATCCGCAATATCGTACGCAATCTTATCACTAATGTATTGAGCAAGAAGTTCCTCCTTGTCAATATCTAATGTTTCAGATAGCTTTAATATGAGTTCTTTGTTTGGTCTTCTTTCATTCCTTTCAATCTTGCTTAAAATTGCAGGGTCAATGTCAAGACTTGCAGCCACTTGTCTTAAAAGTAACCCAAGGCTTTCTCTTTTATTTCTAATTATCTGACCAATAGTTTCCATTTGAACAATATGTCTTGACACTATTTGTCAAATATAAGATATGTTTCAAGTTTTATCAAGATGTTGCATTCAGAACTTTTGAACATTTTCTTAACGAGTTTAGAGTGTGCGTTGGAAAACGAAGGCTCTTTTGGCTGCGAAGCGGTCGCTTGTGGGTTGGGTGGCCAAATGTGCCTGAGTGTGTGGTGGATGTATCTTTCTGTAAGCGATAAATTGGTCTATCTGTCTGGTTTTCTTCGCTTGTGCACAACGGATGGCAATATGGCATGAAGCGGATTGCGAGCGATTCACTAGCAAAC
>JAAYNE010000025.1 GCA_012521015.1 Clostridiaceae bacterium
CAATCTTGGATTTTGTGGGACCTCTAGGAATTCCTTCAGCACTAGAAGGTTACAAGAAAGCTTGTGTTATCGGTGGTGGTGTAGGAACTGCTATAGCGTATCCATCAGCTGTTGAACTTTATAATCTTGGAACAGAGGTTGATGTAATTGTCGGCTTCAGAAATAAAGATATTGTTATCCTGGAAGATGATTTTGCAGCTGCGTCTCACAATCTTTATCTGATGACCGATGATGGCTCGTATGGCGAACATGGTTTTGTTACAAAAAAACTGGAAGAATTGCTTGAAGCAGGGGTTGATTATGATCTTGTCGTAGCAATCGGTCCGGTTCCAATGATGAAAGCAGTTGTTAATCTGACCAAACCTAAAGGCATCAAAACTTTAGTTTCACTTAATCCAATAATGGTTGACGGTACGGGGATGTGTGGATGTTGCCGCGTTGTTATTGACGGAGAATTAAAATTTGCTTGTGTAGACGGTCCGGAATTTGACGGATTCCAAGTAGATTTTGATGATTTAGCAAGAAGAAACCGTTCTTATTTTGAACAGGAACAAGAATTAGATCATCAATGTCGTGCTGAACTGGCAATGAAAAAAGAGAATTAGTAGCCGGTAAATAACAAAATATAACATTTAAACATTTAGATTTAAAATTAAGGAGTAAATACAATGGCAAAACGTAATATGAGTCCTGTTAAAGTTGAAATGCCTGCTCAAGATCCGAAAGTCAGAGCAAAAAACTTTGAAGAGGTTACACACGGATATACAGCTGAAATGGCGAAAGAAGAGGCTGCACGGTGCCTACAATGTAAACACAAACCATGTGTTGCCGGATGTCCGGTAATGGTACAAATCCCGGAATTTATCCAATTGATTACTGAAGGTGATTTTGAAGGGGCATATGAAAAAATAATCGAAACCAATGTTCTACCGGCTATTTGTGGTAGAGTATGTCCGCAGGAAAGTCAATGCGAAGCTTTATGTGTACGTGGTATTAAACATGAACCGGTTGCTATCGGTCGTTTAGAGCGCTTCGTTGCTGATTATCATCGAGAACATGCGAAACCCGAATCACACAATTTTGAAAAGAACGGTCATAAGGTAGCGATTATCGGTGCTGGTCCTGCAGGTTTAAGCTGTGCGGGAGACCTTGCTAAATTAGGTTATGATATTACTATTTATGAATCATTATCAATCGGTGGCGGTGTATTAGTTTACGGTATTCCTGAATTCCGTTTACCGGAAGAAATTGTCAGAAATGAAATCAAACAATTGGAGCTTGACGGAGTTAAATTGGAAGTAAATGTAGTTATCGGTCGAACCATTACGATTGATGAATTGTTTGATGATCATGGCTTTGAAGCTGTATTCATCGCTTCTGGTGCAGGATTACCGATCTTCCTCGGTATCCCCGGTGAAAATAGTGTAGGAGTTTATTCGGCAAATGAATATTTGACACGCTCTAATTTAATGAAAGCATTTGATGACTGTCATGATACCCCGATCAGAAAAAGCAAAAAAGTAGCGGTTGTCGGCGGTGGTAATGTTGCGATGGACGCAGCCCGTACAGCATTGCGGTTGGGTGCCGATGAAGTTTACATCGTTTATCGTCGTTCATTTGATGAGATGCCGGCTCGTTTGGAAGAAATTCATCATGCTGAAGAAGAGGGTGTCATCTTCAAAAACTTAAATAATCCTACTGCGATTAAAGCTGATGATAAAGGTGAAGTAGTTGCTATGACTTGTATTCAAATGGAATTAGGCGAACCGGATGATTCCGGTAGACGTCGTCCGATTCCAATTGAAGGTTCCGAATATGATATCGAAGTGGATACCGTAATTATGTCAATCGGTACAAATCCCAACCCGTTAATTAAATCTACAACTGAAGGTTTAGAAACAACTTTCTGGGGCGGAATTATTGCCGACGAGGGCGGAGCAACATCACGTGAAGGTATTTTTGCCGGTGGTGATGCTGTTACCGGAGCAGCTACTGTTATTTCAGCCGCCGGTGCCGGTAAAGTTGCAGCAGCATCGATCGATGAATATATCAAGAGCAAAAATGCATAGTATATGGAAATTCTAAAATATTTGTCGATGAAAATTTGTTAAAAGATTATTTTTATTGAGTATTAATTTAATATTTTATATTTATTTAGCTGGAGAGTTTAAATTCTCTCCAGCTTTTTTATTAAACATATTGATTAAAAGATTTATTAGAGAACAACAAAATATCTCTAGAAATGATTGAGAGGAATTATCAAAACTTATTATTAGGCTGCAACCTGATGAAAACAAATAACATTGTACAGAACAAATTTCAGTTCAACTTGTAATTTATACAAAAAATTGACGTGATCGATGTACGTTAAACTCTTGTTAAGCCTAATTTAATATGCTAATATCTTTACAATTACTTAATTAAGTAATTAACAAAAATTCGTCTATCAATTAAAAAAATATACATATACAAGCAATGCTCGAAACGTATAACTGTTTATAAGAGGCTATCCCAATATAATATATTGTTGTTTTTTATATAGTATATGTGGGAGCTTCGGTGAATAATAGGCAAATACAAAAAAGAAAGGAGTATGATTTTTTAGTAAGTATCGGCTAAACATTTAAGTTTATAAATGGGTTATTTAGTTAATTATGCTTATGTGAAAATTATGTTGTTAATTTGATTTAACTTGATATTTTAGGTTCACATATGAAATTAACAGCAGTTTAAAGATGGTATATTATTCCAGAGAGGAGATACGAAACAATGCTTCAAGATATAGTTGTTTTTTTAAGGGATACGCTTGGAAATACTGTCACTTTACCGATAATAATTACTATTTTAGGAATTATTATTGGAATGAGGGTGACCAGTGCGTTGCGATCTGGCGTTATTGTAGGTATAGGCTTTATTTCTATTAATTTAGTTGTGGGCTTATTATTGGATTCTCTTGGTCCAGCAGCGTTTTCTATGACTGAAAGATTAGGTTTGAATTTGACTGCTATAGACTTGGGATTTGCTCCAGCTGCTACAATCGCTTTGGGAACTGTTGTGGGAGCTGGTATAGTTCCGTTTGTTTTTGTTCTAAATGTAATCATGTTATTAACAAGAATGACCAAGACGCTGAACATAGATATTTGGAATTATTGGCATTATGCGTTAAGCGGTTCAATGGTCTATTTTATTACTGGAAGAAATTTCTGGGCTGGTGTTTTAGCTGCAATGATTCATGCGATGTTCTCATTGTTAATTGCAGACTGGGCTGCTCCTAAAATTCAAAAACATTTTGATTTACCGGGAGTGTCCGTCCCCCATGGTTGGGCGACTACTTCTATACCAATAATTGTTGCTCTAAATTGGATTTTTGATAAAATTCCTGGTGTAAGGAAAATTGATATTAATTTAGAAAAATTGCAAAAACGAATAGGAATGCTTGGCGAACCAGTTTCCTTAGGATTAATAATAGGTATTCTTTTAGGGATTTTTGCAGGATTTGATGTTGGCGGGATATTAAAATTATCTATGTCTTTAGCCGCTGCAATGTTCTTATTCCCCAGAATGGTTGCAATACTGATTGAAGGATTGTCGCCATTAACAAAAGGTGCTCACAACTTCTTTGAAAGAAGATTAAAAGGTAGAGAGGCATATGTAGGTTTAGATTCTGCTTTGCTATTAGGTGATCCAGGAACTATTTTATTAGGGGTTCTTTTAGTACCAATTACCATTATTTTAGCGTTAGTTTTACCCGGGAACACAACATTACCTTTTGCAGATTTAGCAGCAACGGCATTTTTTGTTCCTATGGTAGTGCCTCTGATGCGTGGCAATCTATTCCGTGGACTGATTACAGGTACAGGATTAATTGCAATGGTATTATTAATTGCATCAGTGTTTGCCCCTGCAATTACTACGTTTGCTGGAGATTTAGGTTACGTTCCCGATGTAGCATTAAGTGGTTCTCAACAGATCACTGGAATGTCTGCAGGGAATCCTGTTGCTTTAATTTTGTATAAAATCGGTGAGTTTGGTGCGATACCTGCATTGGCTGTTATTTTTGTCATAGTTTTTGTGCTTGCAGCTATAATAGGGTATAGACGTAATAAAAGAGAGAAAAAAGAATTGGCCAGTAAAGCCGAATAGTAACTTTATCAAATAGGATTGGGGAGAGTTATCTTATATACACACCTCCCCCTTCTTAATATTAATAAACAGATAGGATATTTTACTATGAATAAACTTAGAGTCGGTATTGTAGGAACAGGTTGGGTTTCGGATGAATATATTAAGGCATTCGGTCAGAATGATCATGTTGTGATAAGTGCTATTGTGGGTACTACACTTCAAAAAGCTCAACAAAAAATTGATCTATATAACATACAGGATGCTGTAGCATATGATGATTATGATTCTTTTATTGAACGAAGTGATGTTGATATTGTAACTATATTGACACCTAATTACTTGCATGCAGAACAAGCAATAAAGGCAGCAAATGCTAAGAAACATATTGTGATAGAAAAACCACTTGCAACAAGTTGGGAAGATATGAAAAAAATTCAAAGTGCAGTACATAATAATGGAGTTAAAACTATTGTGGGGTTTGTGCTGAGGTTCCATCCCTTATTTGAAATTGCAAAAAGCATGGTTTCAGATGGAACAGTCGGTGCCCCTTTTTATGCAGAGTTCGATTATATGCATTCGATTGATGACTCCTATAGTTGTTATAAATGGTCTATAAATAAAGAAACTGCCGGATCTATATTGCAAGTCGGTGGTTGTCATGCAGTTGATGGATTACGCTGGTTTATGCAGAAAGAAGCTGTTGCGGTTACTGCCCTGTCAGGTAGATACAGAAATGATTTTGAACAAGATACGACACATGTTCTATTAGTCAAATACGAAGATGGAACAATGGGAAAAGTATGTGGAAGTTACGACAATAATTCCCCATATATATATAATTTAAAATTGTTCGGGGAAAAGGGAACCATAATAAACAATAAAGTGTGGTCTGAAAATAGATTTCCTGGCCAAGAAGATTGGATAGAGATACCAATAATTACTCCAGATTCAGGTGAAGTTGAGACCCATCCGTTTCCTCCGTTAGTTGATCATTTTGTTGATTCCATTGTCAATAATTCCAAGTGTATAATTGATGTTGATGAAGCTATGAAAACATTTGAGATTATTGAAGCAGCTGATAGAAGTGCAATAGCAGGCGGAGTACCAATAAGTCTGCCATTAAAGGATTAGTGTATTATGAAGTTTGATCATGTGGGAATTACAACTGACAAAGAATTTCCAAACCAAAAATATGTTGAAAAAACTAAAGTCTGGATTACTATCTCAAATGAGCATCAATTCCCAATTGAATGGTTGAGATATGAACCGGATAGTACTGTACCAGATAGCGTAAAAACCACCCCTCATATTGGGTATATAGTTGATTCGATTGATAAGCAAGGCAAAGATTTGAATTGTATTATAGAACCGTTTATTGTAGATAATAGAAAAGTTGCATTTTATGAATTAAGTGATGGTGGAATCATAGAACTTATCGAAATTATCAAATAAATGTTTAAGTTCATTTTTAAAATTTTATAAGTTCAAGAATCATGACATAGCTTTACGCATTGAATGTTTAATGCGTAAAGCCAAGAAAGCGTGAAATTCATAATGATTAAAAAGAAACCGGCTCAAAAAGACAATTTACTATTAATTCTTGAACAGATTAAAGCAAATCATTCAATAACCAGGTCCGAGCTTTCAAAGATATTGGCTATTAGTCCTCCGGCTATTTCTAAAAATATTGAGATTTTGTTATCCAAAGGTATTATTAAAGAAATAGGTTTTAAAAAATCTAGTGGAGGAAGAAAGCCTATAGCTCTAACATATAATTTTAATTTTTGTAAAATCATTGTTGTTTGTATTACTACAAATGGAATTGAAGCTTGTTTTTCTAATTTAAAAGGCTTTATAGGTAAAAAATATTATATCAAAAAAGATGTTAGCTTAATGACTTATAAAGAGATAATAAGTGATGTTATGATGCTAATTGATCAAGTGATAGAATCTTCGGGTAAGCTATACGAAGATTTTAAGAATATTACGGTAATAGTTCCTGGAATTGTTAGTCAGAACAAAGTTCTTGTATCTAATATTTTGCCTCAAATATGCGGCTCGGGTTTATATGAAGATTTATACTCACACTATAAGATAAATATACTAATTAAAAATGATATCAACTCTAAAACCTTGGGCCAGTTTAGTCAATTGGCTAATAATTACCAAAACATTGTTTATATTAGCTCCGAAAATACTGGAGTCGGTGGTGGAATAATAATTGATGGAGAAATATTTGAAGGTAGTTATTTTGGGGCAGGTGAAATAGGATATTTGGTGTTCGAAGTGTTTGATGAGGAGAATAAAACACTCAGATTAGATTATTTTGAGAATATTGTATCAAAGGAAAATATTTTTAAAATTTTACAAATTAATTCGGTTAGTGAATATACAAAAGAAGATGGATCAATTAACTTCGAAATGTTAGAAAATAAACTTGAAAGTAATAAAGTAATTAAGAACAAATTATTTGATTATTTAGCGAAATATTATGCAATGTTGATACATAATATCTCAACTACAATTAATCCTGAATTAATTATTTTAAGCGGAAATCTTGTCAACTTCGGCGAAAAATTATATGAGTGTATAATACAGAAATTGAAAGATCTGGAACTATTGCACACCAATGTTAAATTCTCAAAAGAGAATGATCATAAAATATTAGGCGCTATTTATTATGCCTCAAATTTTATTAATTCTAAAATATTATCAATGTAAAAAGGAAAGGAAATCGATATGAAGTACCATATATTAGTAGCATGTGGAACCGGAGGTGTTACATCAACTGCTGTTGCAACAAGAATTAAAGAAGGTTTAGCAGAACGAGGATTAAACATTACAACGAAGCAATGTAGAATTCAGGATGTGGCAGTAAATATCGAAGGGATGGATGTGGTTGTCACTACAAGCAGATTATCTGAAACCTTCGAGGTTCCTATGTTTAATGGAATCGCTTTTTTGACAGGTGTTGGTGTCGAGAAGTCTTTAGATGAGATTGAGCTAGCATTGTTAAACTCTAAAAAGAAAGAGGACTAGCTTGGAACAAAAAAGGACTGATTTTAAACTGATTGCTAAAGAAAAATATCCCCAAATAATTGCGTTAGATGTCGATGGAACTTTGGTTCCACACGGTGGTATTATAGGTGAAAAGACAAAAAAAATTCTAAAAGATGCTAAAGATAAAGGCATAGAAGTAGTGTTGGTTACAGCAAGACCACCTAGATGGCTTGATCCCGTTATGGAGAACCTGGGATTTTCGACAATTGCAATATGTGCAAATGGTGCCATCACTGTAGATACAAAAGATAATTCACTACTAGATATAGTTATTATTATTAAAGAACATGCTATAAAAGTTGTTTCAGAACTTAAAAAGAGAGTTCCTGATGTAGTTTTTGCTGCTGAATCCTTAGAGTTTCTGAGGGCAGCTCCGGGGTATGAAGATCTTCCGGAAGGAGTTAAGCAAGCAGAAGGATTAGTCCCGTTAGATCGGTATTCAACAATTAAAAATGTTAGTACAGTTGAGGAGATGCTTGCTGAAGATGTATATAAAATAGTTGCTGAAACTTTTGAGATGGATGTTGAAACATTCTATGAAATTGCCCAAAATTCTGTAGGGGATATCTTATCTGTGACAAGATCTGTTAAAGGTCGTTCATATATTGAATTTGGACCACTTAATCTTTCTAAAGCAGAAAAACTTGCTGAGTTTTCTAGAAAAAGAAATGTAAAATCGAATAACGTAATTGCTTTTGGGGATATGTTAAATGATATGGACATGATTCAATGGGCAGGAATTGGTGTCGCAATGGCGAATGGTCATGAAGATGTCAAAAAGATTGCAGATATTATTGCACCTTCTGCAGATAATGACGGGATAGCTTACATATTGGAACAAATACTTTAGGTGGTGAAAATGCAAAAAAAATGTAAGATCGAGGTTACAGCGCAAGATGTCTATAGCGTGAAATCTGCTATTATTGGTGGAGCAGATAGAATTGAACTTTGTACAGCTCTTGGTGTTGCGGGTTTAACGCCATCTATTGGATTAATAGAAAGTGCGGTAAATTTAGCAAAAAAATATCAACTTAATAAATTTGTTGATGTATTAATTCGACCCCGCGAGGGAGACTTTTTTTATGACGATGATGAAATCGAAACTTGCTTGCTTGATATAAAAAGATCAGTTGAAGCAGGAGTAGATGGAATAGTGATAGGGGTTTTGAATAAAGATAATACAGTTAACAAAGAAGCTGTATTAAAAATGATTGAGGCGGCTGGAAACACTGATGTCACTTTTAATAGAGCATTTGATGTTGTCGATGACCAATTTATTGCGTTAGAACAGTTAGTGCAACTGGGAATCAAACGAATTTTAACTTCTGGTGGAGCGCCAATAACCATAGATGGAATAAATATAATAAAAGAGCTTGTTAATTTAGCTGATGGTAAAATAGAGATTATGGCTGGTGGCGGTGTGAAAGTTGAAGATATTCCTTTGCTTGTAGATATAGGTGTTGATGCTATTCATACATCTGCTAAAGTTGCTGTTACAGGAGGTCCGAATCGACCGGGTGAGAATGCCAGTTATTGGCAAGCAACGGTAGAAAATGTAAAAAAAGCTGTTAAGGCTGTACACGAAATAATTTAAAAGCCCTCTGTAAACTAATTTAAAAACCCAAATAGGAGAAATATGATTGATAATCCTTTTCTGATAGTTAATCCTAAAAATTTATTTTCACAGAAAGAGCTATATGAAATGGCAGGTATTATGGACTCGTTGTCTGTGGAATATAATGTAACCCTTATTTTAACAGCCCCCTTCACTGAATTATCCAATCTTAGAAAAAAAACAAACAATATTCTGATAGCTTCTCAACATGTAGACAATGTTGTAGGTCCAGGTATGGGTAAAGTATCAGTGAAAAATCTGCATGAAATAAATGTTGATATTGCCGTGATAAATCATGCAGAAAATCCATTATATTTTGATGAAATATCAAATATCATCAAACAATGTAATGAATATAATATTCATTCTCTTGTTTGTTGTAATTCTTTGTCTGAAGCGAAAGCTATGGCTTTTCTTAACCCAACAATAATTTTGTGCGAACCTACAGAATTAATAGGGAGCGGTAAAACCAGTGATTTATCATATGTAAAAGAAACTAACAAGATTATCAAGAGCGTTAATCCGAATATTCTTGTGGAACAAGGAGCAGGAATTAAGAAAGCAGAAGATGTTTATAGAATAATTAAAGCAGGTTCAGATGGTGCTGGTGCTACATCAGCTTTTGTAGATTCTGAAGATAGAGAATTGTTATTAAGAAACATGATACTAGCTTTAAAAAGAGGAATAAGGGAGAGGAGAAGTCAAAGTGATAATTAAAACTGAAACTTTAATATTGGAATCGCTTGGTAACAAAATAAACTATATGAATATTACTGAAGATGTAAAAAACTTCATTAAAAAAACCGGGATTAAAGAAGGAGCTTGTCATGTAGTTTCCCCACATACAACATGTTCGGTAATTTTTGAGGAATTTTCTTTCGATACAAACTATAGAGGTTATGAATTTTTGCAACAAGACTTAAATGAACTGATGGATGATCTTATTAAAAAATGCGAGGTTGAAGGACAATACCACCATCCAGGACCAAAGCATATAAAAGCTGGATTAGAGCTTTTTCAAAAAAAATTCAGTCCGGAAGCGTTTACTATGCTTAATACTGATGCCCATCTAAAAAGTACTCTTATCGGTACTAGCGAAACCTTTATTGTTGAAAACGGAGAATTGCAAGTTGGGGACGTAGGAAGCATTTATTTTATAGATTGGGATCAGAACCGTGATCGAACAAGAAAGTGTAAAATACAGGTAATCGGTATATAAACAATTTTGAGATTTTATTTAAAATATGTAAAGGGGAAAAATGTCAGATCAAGACCTAGATAAAATTCTATTTAACGAAGAGTTGATTTTTTTAGATTTAGACATGGATAATAAAGAAGAACTTTTGAAATTTATGTCAGAAAAATTGCATGCAAGAAAATATGTTAAAAAATCTTTTGCAGAAAATTTAATTAAAAGAGAGCATGCATATCCCACCGGGCTAAAAGCAAATAGTATAGGTTTAGCTATACCACACACTGACGCAGAGCATGTAGAGAAATCCTGTATTGCAGTTTCAGTTTTAAAAAGACCGATTGATTTTATTGCAGCTGGATCATTCGAAGATTTGGTCGAAATAAATATTGTTGTCTTGCTTGCCTTAAAAGATCCCAATCACCAATTAGTATTGTTACAGAATTTAGTAGATTTAATTCAAAATGAAGAAGTGTTACGCACAATAATTAATTCAAACAATAAAAAAGGGGTTGCTGATATTATAAATAAAAATTTATTAAATAAAATTTAAGAAAGATATACGGTTTAATTTATGTTAGTTTCTATGAAAGAAATTCTAGATAGAGCAAATAAAGAAGGTTATGGTGTAATTGCTCCCAATATTGTTAATGAACCTACTGCAAGGATATGTATAGATTTAGCAGAAGAGTTAAAAGCACCTCTAATACTAGGTTTTGGATTTAATTTCCATCCTGATATAGTGAAATTAGGTAGGATTGTAGAAATACTTGCATTTAATACGACTGTACCAATAGCACTTCACTTAGATCATGGTAACGATTTATATGAAGTATTGATGGCAATAAAATCGGGATTTACGTCGGTAATGATAGACAAAAGTAGAGAAGATTTCGAAGAAAATGTTAAACAAACAAAAGCGGTAGTTGAACTTGCACATAGTGTAGGAATTAGTGTTGAAGGTGAATTGGGACATGTAGGAAGAGCTTCAGATAATAATATTGATTCCTCAAATTTAACAGATCCATATCTTGCAGAAGAGTTTGTAAGAAAAACTAATGTTGATTGTTTAGCTGTTGCTGTTGGTACTGCTCATGGCTTATATAAAGCTGAGCCAAAACTTGATTTAGAAAGAATAAAAAAAATTCATGAATTGACTCAAATTCCATTGGTACTACATGGAGGAAGTGGCGTTGGCTCAAAATCTTTAAGACATGCGATTGCTAATGGTGTAGCAAAAATAAATATAGCCACCGACAATTTTGTTGCTGCTTTGGATAATCTTAAAGGTTTATCTGAACCCCATATGCTTTATCATTGTTTAGAAGATGGCTTTAAAAAAAGCCTAAGATATTATATGGAACAAACTGATCAAATTGGCAAATCATGGTTCAATAAGAATTAATAAATATATTTACAGTTGTCAAAAATAAAAAGCCTTGAATCTTCTTATGAATGTCTATCTCATTGGAACAAGGCTTTTTATATATTTTATGGTGATCCATCTGGGGATCGAACCCAGGACCCCTTGATTAAGAGTCAAGTGCTCTGCCAGCTGAGCTAATGGATCATAAAAGCTTTTAAATTATAACAGAGTAAACAAAAAAATAGAACCCAAAAAAAAAGAAAAAATTTAAAGAATTAACAAGTATTCTAAGCTCAACTCAGATTCATTAATTATTGTCTCATTTTTTATTTATATTAAATCAGAAATTATGGATCTCGAAATTTTGAAACATAATCAGAGTTGCCAATCAATTGTTTATTCGGCAAATATCAAAAATCACATAAGATGAAACCTGATAATGATAATCCTATTAGAATAAATAATGTATAATAATATGGCAATTTTCGAAATTATTTTTGCAACAATTAATAATTATTGAAACTTCTTTTTAATATGTTTATGTTTTCAGGTAATATACTATACACAATAATGTCCTGCTACACATTGCTGAAAATATTAATAAAAAATTAAAAAGATAATTTATGGGAAACAAAATGAAGTAAATATGGAGAGAGTTAAATGAAGAAAAAAGTTTTATTTATTATTTTAGCTATTTTACTGATTGTTGTTTGCTTTAGTGGGTGTAGTAAAACTACAAAAATTGACACGGAGCAATTGATTATCGTGACAGAAATAGGCGGAAATGGCTATGGTTCGATTGAAGCGAAAATTAGTGATTATTATGTAAATTCATTGACTAATTATTTGGATAACCCTAAAAACTCTAAAACAGATGGAAATATTATACTTGCAAGAAAATTTTATTTTGATTCCTTACAATTACAAATTATGCAACCAAATCAAAACTTATCGAATGGTGATATTGTAGAAATTACAATTATGGCTGATGAAGAATTAGCAAAAAGTGCTAAATTAAAATTAAGTGATAATGTGTTCAAATACCAAGTTTCTTATTTACCCGAATTGAAGGTATTAGATCCGTTTAAAAACTATCAAATTAGTTTCCACGGAGATAACGGTGAAGGTAATGTTAGTGTTGTTGGTACGGTTCCTGTAGCAACATCAATTAATTATTCATTGTATGATTCTGATGGTAATCTGTTGGAATCTGATTACCGGGAACGGGAAGAAAGTCAAAGTTTATCTAACGGGGATACAGTCACTTTGAGATTAAATTATGATAAATCTGCCTTGGTCAAAGAGGGTTACGTGATTGATCAGGACGAGCAGACTTATACAGTTTCAGGCTTAACGGAATATGAGATAGTTGATGAAAACATTTTATTCGAATCTTTTGCTTATGAATTTGCAGGTGCCTCACCGAACGCTTCAATGACAATTGAAAATAAATTACCGGATGATTTATACGGTTATTTTCATTATTATGTTTCCCCTAGTTCTGACTTGCAATTGGGTGATAAAATTACGGTAACGGTTGAAGCTGATCAAGACAGACTGAAATCAGCAGGCAAAAACTTACCCGGAGGATCTTTGAGTTATGAATATGAGCTTACGGAAGATATTATTCCGCAATACTTATCAACTTTAGATGAGTTACCGGCTACTGCCAAAGAGGATTTAAATGCTGATTTATCAGATTATATTTTGAAGATTCAAGCTGATTACAAATCTGATTATGAATACGTTAAAGGTGATTATATTCGGCTAAAATCTGTCGCTATAGAAGATTTAGAAAAAGTAGTACTTCTATATCCAAAATCCTCGATGCTAGATCAAGTCAATAATAATATTTATAATAATTTAATTTTTATTTATAATGCGAAAGTCGTAACTGATGATAAGAGGGATGATTCTGAAACCCATGACTTATATATAGCATTGATCTACACTAATTTGATTAATTACCCAGGCTCAGGTTTATATGTTGATTCGTCAAAATTATTTCATAAAGAAATGCTTGATAGCTTAGCTGAAATTGAAGATGAAGTGGTTAATCAATATCGTGACATATATACTGTTCTGGAACTTAGCGGTTCGGATTTTAATTAAAGTCCAACCTGATGTTATTTAAGACAAATATAAGCTGTAAGGTGAACTGAAATTGAGCCACAGTTCACTTTGCCTTAAGTTTTATTATTAGTGAAAAGATTGGTAAGTTGTAAGATAAAATTTAATTTTAGCTTAACTTTGCAATTAAAATTAGTAAACAGATTAGTGAACAGAATTAGTGAACAGATTTTAACAAACAATTGCTCTGAAAATCATATTCAGCTATAATTATACTTTGAGAAATTTTGAATTCAATTCGACATTTCTCGTTTTTATTTTATTCTGAGCAAACTTTGAAAAGCAGAGTATCAGAGTATGAAGTTTGATTTATTTTTAAAATGAATAACACGATCGGGAGGGCGTAATGGAAGGTTTTTTCAAACTTAAGACAAACAAAACTAATGTTTCCACAGAAGTGATGGCAGGTATTACGACATTCTTTGCAATGTCATATATCTTAATAGTGAATCCTAATATGTTAAGTGAAACAGGTATGCCGAAAGGAGCAGTATATTTAGCTACTATTCTGGCTTCTGCAATCGGCACTTTGGTAATGGGCTTATTTGCAAATGTACCATATGCTGTTGCACCGGGAATGGGTCTGAATGCATTTTTTACATTTACCGTAGTGTTTGCTTATGGATATACATGGCAGCAAGCCTTGGCAATGGTATTTATTTGCGGAATTATCAATATTTTAATTACAATTACCAATGTACGAAAAATGATTATTAAAGCAATTCCGGAAAGCTTACAACATGCGATTGGCGGCGGTATCGGTATCTTTATCGGTTATTTGGGCTTGATTAATTCCGGATTAATCCATAACAACCCTGCATCAGATAAAGGTTCTACTCAATTATTACCAACTTTGACTAATTTTAAAGACAGTGCAGTTTTAGTTGCTTTAATCGGTTTGGTTATCACAATTATTCTTTTAGTCTTAAAAGTTAAAGGGGCAATTTTAATCAGTATTGTCTTGACAACAATTATTGGTATTCCGTTCGGTGTTACTTCATTGGATGCTCAAACTTCAATATCTTTCGGGGAAGCAGTCGGTGAACTGAAAACAACATTTTTGGCAGCATTCGGTCCGGAAGGTCTTCAATCACTGTTCAGTCAGGGAGCGGATAAAACAATTCTGGTAGTTATTACAATTTTCACTTTCAGCTTGTCTGATACATTTGATACCATTGGCACATTTATTGGAACAGGCAGAGCTTCCGGAATCTTCACAGCAGAAGAAGAAAAACGCATGTATGAACAGGCAGGTTTTTCAACACGTTTAGACAAAGCATTATTCGCGGATTCAATTGCTACATCAATCGGTGCCGTGCTCGGTACATCGAATACAACAACCTATGTTGAGTCTACTGCCGGTATTGGAGTAGGCGGGCGTACAGGCTTAACGTCTGTTGTCGTAGCAATCCTGTTTTTAATTACTTCATTCTTTGCACCTTTAGCGAGTATTGTGCCTGCTGCAGCAACTGCACCTGCCTTGATTGCTGTCGGTATTATGATGCTTTCGAGTTTCGCCAATATTAAATGGGAAGATCTTACTGAAGCCATTCCTGCATTCTTTGCCGCGATTTTTATGGGTTTCAGTTATTCAATTTCCCACGGTATTGCTTTCGGATTCTTAGCACATATTATTGTAAAAATTACTCAAAGAAAATTTAAAGAATTACATCCGGTATTAATTGTTTCAGCATTGCTATTTGTAGCCAATTTCATAATTTTAGCTTTCAGTTAAGATTGCAATGCGTTGATTAGTTGTAGTTTTTAAAACAAGTTGAAGTGCCAGTTAAACTGAAAATCAATCTCAACTTAACTGGCTTAGTCTATCTTACCTAATTTTAGAAATCATGTATACTGAACTATGATGTTTCTGAAATATGATATAATGTAATGCGTATAATTTGAAATTAATTATGAATGCAATTTGGAGGTTTCATAATGCTAAAAGGTAATTTAATCTTTGGTCAATCAGGTGGTCCGACATCAGTTATTAACTGTAGTGCAGCAGGCGTCTTCATTGAAGCTTTGGAAAATAGTGATCGTATTGAAAAGGTCTATGGTGCCCATCATGGTATTTTAGGTGTTTTGAATGAAGATTTTTTTGATATGGGTCAAGAAGATAAAGAAGAACTCTTGTTGTTGAAACAAACTCCGGCTTCAATTTTAGGATCATGTCGTTATAAACTAGCGGATCCCGATGATGACGACACAGATTATCAAAGAATTCTAGAAGTTTTTAAAAAATACAATATCCGATTTTTCTTTTATAACGGCGGAAATGATTCGATGGATACATGTAATAAAATTTCCAAATTTTTGCAAGAGAAAGATTATGAGTGTCGAGTGATCGGTGTACCCAAGACAGTTGATAATGATTTGTTTGGTACTGATTTCTGTCCGGGGTTTCCATCAGCAGCACGCTATATTGCAACTACAGTGATGGAAGTTTATTGTGACTCAGTAGTTTATCCGGCAGGTCAAATCACATTAATTGAAATAATGGGACGTAATGCCGGTTGGTTGACCGCAGCTTCAGTAATTGCCGCTGATAAAGGTTATGGTCCTGATTTGATTTATTTACCGGAAATTGAATTTGATTTAGATCAATTTACTGCCGATGTTAAACGTATATTTGAAGAAAAAGGCAAAGTCCTGGTTTGCTTCTCGGAAGGTGTACAAACTAAAGATGGTAAATTTATTCCTGAATTAGCCGGTGAAGTAAAAATTGATGCATTTGGTCATAAACAAATGGGGGGCGCAGCAGCAATCCTTAAAGAACATATTGAAAACAACATCAATACTAAAGTTCGTGGAATTGAATTGTCGCTGATGCAGAGATGTGCAGCCCACTTAGCTTCAGGAGTAGACGTAGAAAGAACATTTGAAGCAGGAAGAGAGGCAGTTCGTGCCGCATTAAATGATGAAACTGATGTTATGATTGGATTTGAACGCGTATCGAACGATCCTTTAAAAATTGAATTAACTCATTTTCCATTGGCAAAGGTAGCCAATACTGAACAAAAAGTTCCGCGTGAATGGATTAATGAAGCAGGTAACTTTGTTAATGATGAATTTATTGATTATTGCTTACCGTTAATTCAAGGTGAACCACAAAGAATAAAAGAAGATTCGTTGCCGAGATTTGCCAAACTTAAATTTGTTCAAGCAGGTGAAAAATAAGAAAATTATTTGTTTAATTGAAAATAAAGGAAAAGCCGAGTGTTTTATCTCGGTTTTTTCTTTTAAACTTTAACATGAAAGTTTCTTATTGTATTTTTTGTTGTTATACATATGTTAAAATTGACTTTAACAATAAAAATCCTGAAATTCTGAATACAAGAAGACGGGTACTATTATAGATATGTTGGAAGATATGTTAGAATTAAATTTAACAACAAAACGGCTGAAAATTAAAAGATTTTGTGAGAATGATATAGACCAAGTTTTTAACTTGTTTCAAAATCAAGAAGTATTATATTATTATTTGCCGGATCAAATAGAAACAATTACGAAAACTGATTTGGCTGATTTTTTATCAGATTGGGATGATGATACAAATAGTTTTCTTTTTTCTTGTTTCTTGCAAGAAGAACTAGTTGCGATTTTTTCTTTAGAAGATTTTTTACTCAAACAAAGTCGCACTGAATGTGGTATTGCACTTGTAGATCAGAAATTTTACGGTAAAGGTTATGCAACAGAAATTGTTGCTGCGATGGTTGAATTTTTGTTTAATAAAATAAATTTGAATAGAATATATATTCGATATATTGAAGGTAATGTTCGTTCATATAGACTCTTTAGCAAACTTGGCTTTAAACATGAAGGTTGCTTAAGGGAACATGTAAAGCGCAATAGTAGGTATCTGAATATGAACTATATGGGATTACTAAAATCTGAATATTTAGTAACAAAAAATGTTCAAGAACCTTAAAGAATGTAGATGTGTAATTAAGGAAGTTGGGGAATGATTAAATCAGTTTTTACTGCTCATTTAAGTAAATACGATAAGAAAGATCTAACTCTTTTAATTAACGACCGATCAATCGGTTCACTTTCGTCTGAAAATAAATCGAATTTTGTACTTACTTCAAACCGCGATGTTCATATGATCAGCGGATTCTCTAATCAATCTACCTATTATGATCCACGTTTTAACAGCGATCGCATTTACCTCTGGAATCAGGCATTTAAAGAAATGCAGTCTCAGGGGTTGAAAGCTTTCCCGAATTTTATTGATGATCATCATATCTATTCTGAATATCTCTACCTATTTACATCTGAAATATTTATTGGTTGGCAAGACCGGAAAAACGGATTGTATTTATTTAGAAATGGCAGATTATATCGTTTACAACCGACAATTTTACCACCAAATGTCTTTGATCCGGATTGGATGAAATATACAGATTTTTATTCATTTGTTCCGAGAGTTTCGGATATTGTATTCAGCATCTCTGCGAAAGTCTTTGAGCGTTTAGATGCAGCTAAGGCTGAAAAAATGCTTCAAGACAACGTACAATTGACAACTTCAATGAGTGACATCTTAAATTTGTTACGAACATATGATCGCAAATTAGATTTAAGTTGGATCGGTTTTGAATTTGAACGGATAGAGAAGAATTTGTTTGCCAGAGTTATAGAGGATGATTTGTCTTATGCAGAGGGGCAGAGCAGACTTAGTCAGGGACAACGCGATTTTACCCGCTTGATTAACAGTTCCAGGGTATCAAGAGTTAAAAATGGACAGCGTTTAATTCCTGCACCCAAACCTACAGGAAGCAGTCTAAGTAAATCGAATCGAGCAAATCCACGTTTAAATAGAACAAAACAGATGGATCATAACCATGTAAATATGGAAAATAACCGATCTTTAGCAGGAGTTGCAAAATCAAACCGTCAATCTGCTATTGAAGAAAATAGACTTACCCGACAAAAAAATCTGGAAAAATTAGAGAATCAGCGACCTCATAGCGATATTATGTGGGATAATGTACGCTCATTTAGCTTTGAACCGATCATTAACAATCTGAAATCAGCAGTTAAAAAGTTTTTTTATTTGATACCGCATAAACCGATTCTCTCAAAATTTCTTGCAACATCGATCATTTTGGTGGTGATTGTATTATTTACTTTAATTGGGAGTGTAATCGGTTCAAAATCGAAAACTTCTAATGTTGATATACCGACAGAAACAACACCGTTTGTTACACGAAGAATAGGGCAAGATGAAGAAGTAGTTCCTCCGGATTCGGCTTTGTTAGAGGTCGACATAACGGTCAAAGCCAACAATTTGCAGTTAAGACAAGCTCCCCGTTCAGATGCAGCCATTATTGCTTTTTTACAGAGAGGAGATAAGGTAACACAACTATCTGAACCGAATAATAATTGGGTGTTTGTTCGTCTAGATGATGGAAAAACTGTCGGTTACGTATATGCCAAATCATTATTAGATGAATAAAATACTGATTTTTATTAACCTAATAAAAACATAATTAACGTATAGCAATTTACTAAAGAGAAAGCAATTTACTAAGGAGAAATATGATTACATTTATTAAAACTGATATGCACACACATACAATAGCCAGTGGCCATGCATACAGTACAATTTTAGAAAATGTGGCCGCGGCTAAAAACATGGGTCTAGAAGCGATTGCTATTACTGAACATGGACCTACTATGCCGGGTTCAGTCCATCCAATTTATTTTCATAACTATACGGTTGTACCACGCCAAATTGATCATATATATGTGTTTTGTGGAGTAGAGCTGAATGTTTTAGATTATCAAGGTAATGTAGATCTCTCAAATAATCTACTAAGCAGATTGGATTTTATAATAGCGAGCATGCATGGTAATATTCTTGATTCCGGTTCAATACAAAATCATACGGAAGCATGGTTAGGTGCGATCCAAAACCCCTATATTGATTGTATTGGACATCCGGGGCGTGGAGATTTTGAATTTGAATTGAGTGAAGTTCTGACTGCTTGTAAACGCAATAATGTTGCAATTGAAGTTAATGTAAAATCTTTAGAAAAATATAGCAACAGACCACGCTGTGAAGATATCGTTTTAGGATGTAAGGCATATGAAGTGCCAATTCTTGTTAACTCGGATGCACATTTTGCATTAGATGTCGGTCAATTACAACCTTCAATTGATTTTTTAAATTCTTTGAATTTTCCTGTAGAATTAGTAATTAATCGAGATTTAAAATCATTATTACCTTGGTTAGCCAAACGCAAGCCCTGGAAATCTGATATTCAAGATTTAGCCAAACAATTTTCAAGTTGAAAGTCAATTTTGTGAAATATCTTGCACACAATTTAAGGTTGTACCGTTGGATTGTTGGACAAACTTAAAAAGTGTGCCAGTTCAACTTGGAAAATCTGATTTTATTAAGTAACTTGCACACAATTTAAGGTTGTACCATTGGATTGTTGGACAAACTTAAAAAGTGTGCCAGTTCAACTTGGAAAATCTGATTTTATTAAGTAACTTGTACACAATTTAAGGTTGTACCGTTGGATTGTTGGACAAACTTAAAAAGTGTGCCAGTTCAACTTGGAAAATCTGATTTTATTAAGTAACTTACACACAATTTAAGGTTGTACCGTTGGATTGTTGGACAAACTTAAAAAGTGTGCCATCCGAGTGGTAATCTGTTTTGATTCAAGATTGGACAAATGATTTTTATTATTGTATTATGTTTTAGCATTGTTTTCGGGGAGTTAATTTGCGGGTGTAGTTCAACGGCAGAACATCAGCCTTCCAAGCTGAATACGAGGGTTCGATTCCCTTCAC
>JAAYNE010000026.1 GCA_012521015.1 Clostridiaceae bacterium
ATTTTAAATTTTGCAGCAGAACAAAAAATTTAAAATTTTTTCATAGTATTCAGCAGATATCTCTTTAGTTAAGTCGGATCCTTCTCTTTCTTGACCAATAACCGAGAGATCCTTTTGATAGTCAGGTAAGATATCTTCAGCATACTCGAATTCAACAAGATTTTCAGTCCAAAATTTGCGACCACTTTCCATCTTCTCTGCCGATAGTTTAATGTTTTTTGTATATTGATAATCTCTATGTTTAAATTCTTGATTGGTTAACCTTTCTCCTTGGAGCAAACTGCAGGCATCTTCTATTAATATGTCTAATGAAAATCCGTCAACAATAATATGGTGGCAATCAATCAAGAGGTAAGAGGATGTTTCTGTCTCAAGCCAGTGAAGACGGAAAAGATTCTCCTCAGGATCAGCTAAGTCGAATGGTTCAATCAAACTCTCTGCAAAATCTACAACCTCTTTTTGTTCGACCAAATGAGTTTTAACTACAGTTTTTTGTTCAGGTTTAAAAAACTGCCATAGATCACCTTCATTGATAACGAAATAACTCCGGAGGCTTTCATGTCTTTCAACTAAGTGATTAAAGGTCTCAGCCAAGTCACTGTAGCTAACATCATTTACTTGGAAAAGAGCGTAGATGTTATAACTCAAACTTTCACTGTCTTCCACGCTGGCATAAAACACTCTTCGTTGAGCTTCGCTTGCCAGGACCCTATCTTTGTCCTCAGTTCGCACAATTTGCATGCTGGTTGCTTTACCTTCGGTAACTAAATTTGCCAAGCCGGAAATGCTGGGAGATTTGACTATATCCTGATATTGCAAGTCCAGATGAAAATATTCTTGCATGCGGTTTAACAGCATAGCTAATTTGAGCGAATCAAAACCGGCACTGAACAGATTTGTATCTGCTGCTAAATCCAGGCTGGGATCTAAACCATATAAAATATCAAAGACAGCTAGTTCGAGTTCGGTCATATTAGACTTAGAGTTCGTTTTCTTTCTGCTTTCATCCCGGAATATCTCCATTAAACGTTTACGATCCAATTTGCCATTTTGATTTAGCGGAAACTCTGCTAAATGTAAATAGTGGTGAGGCAGCATAAATTCCGGCAAATTATTTTCCAGATACTGCATTAAGTCCAATTTGCCGGTCTCACCGGTATAGGAAAGTACAATCTCTTTTTGATCATTTACATCATCAACCACAAAAACATTGACTTCATCACAGCCGGATAGCTCTGCAGCTACAAACTCTATTTCAGAAAGCTCTACTCTGTAACCATTTATTTTCATCTGGCTGTCCATGCGACCAAAAAAGAGAACATCACCTTCCTCTGTCCAAGCACCCAAGTCACCGGTTTTAAACAGTTTGCCTTCACCAAAAGGATTATCAACAAATTTTTGTTGATTAAGTTGTTCAGCATTGAGATAACCTAAAGATACCCCTGCACCTCCGACACATATTTCACCTTCTGATCCAACAGGCAAAATATTTAGCTCATCATCGAGAATATAAACAGTACTATTGCCAATTGGTTGACCTACCGGGATCTGCTCAGGTATCTCTTGAGGCAAACTGAAAGTACAGGAAAAAGTCGTATTTTCAGTTGGACCATAACCGTTGATAATCTCAAGATCAGGACATGATTCTCTGAGTTTTTTAATATGTTTTACTGATAAAGCATCGCCACCGATTAGAATATGTTCAAGATTTCTGAACATGTCCGAATCGACTTCACACAGGGTATTAAACAGTGGGGAAGAAAGCCACATAGTAGTGATTTCTTCTTTCTTAATAATTTCAGCTAATCTGCTTGCATTGAGAATGTCTTCCTTGTGGCTTAAAACAAATTTAGCACCGTTTAAAAGACTGCAAAAAATCTCCAAAGTCGAGGCATCAAATACGACCGTACTGGTCTGCAAAAATACATCCTCAGCTGAAACATCCAGAAACAAGTTATTCTTGACTAAACGAAGAATATTTCGATGACTTACTGCAACTCCTTTCGGGCTGCCTGTACTACCCGAAGTAAACATAATATAAGCAGGACTATCAACCGGTATGTCCGGCACAACAAAAGCCGATGTCTTTGTTAAGTCGGTAATCTCAGCCAAATCAATATCTGCTAAATCAACATATATATACTTAATAGGATATGTATCAGACTCTTGGTGAATAGGCTGCAATTTATCAGCTCTATTATCATTTAGCAGGAAATAATTATCGGCTCCGGTTGCCAGAGCTTCTTCCAACATCTGCCTGATTCTGGTATCCGGATAATCGGGTTCTATAGGTAGATAAGCTGCACCGTTAGCCAAGATGGCAAATATGCTCACAATCTGATCTAACTTATCTTTATGTATAAAAGAGACTATATCGCCTAGTCCCACGCCATAGCCTTGTAGCTTTTTTGCCCTGTTTTCTACAAGTTTGCCTAAATCACCATAGCTGTAATCTCTTCCCTCATAGCTCAGTGCCGGACGGTCAGATCCTTTCTTGACTTGGACGGAAAACACTTCATAAATATGGGAATCAGCAGGGTAAGGAGTTTGAGTATCATTAAATTGCTGAAAAATTCTTTCTTGGTCACTGATAAACGCTTGATGAATCTTATTTATTTCATCAGCCGGCTTTGATAGTAAATAGTTCAAGCTGGAGATCATTAAACCAAGTCCTCTCTCCAATCTGTTTTTTTCAACCGGAGTTTGAAACATCTGAGGTACTTCAACTGTGAGAAATTCCGGGTTTTCTCTTTGGTCACTATCATCAAAACAGTTATCAAACCAAATCAGATTGAGCCTATCTTTATTTATAACTGAATTTTCCGCATAACTATATGGACCAATCAGCACTAATTCTTGATCGGTCTTCCCGGAATAAATTTTTTTGTCTTTTTGCTGATAAATTAACTTGATTAAGTCATAAAAATTTTTATCGCACAGATTTCTTTTTTGCACTAAGACATCGAAGAATGTATCTTTACTGTCAAGTAGCCTCATTCGGCATTCTTCACGTCGCATAAATAAAATTTGGCTTATAGCATAGGAACCGGCCAGAAAAATAGTTGCTATGCCCGGATCATCTTTTGCATATTCTCTCAATCTCTGTAAAAGATCCCCGGAACATGTCAAATTGATTGTATCTTCATTTTTTTCTAGTTGCATATTGATCATCTAAAAACTCCTGAAAGAAAATTAGTAAAAAATCCTACATATAATCTTTTGGTTCACGATGAACAATTTAGCAGAGAAAAATAAAAATACGATTAGTTTGTAGTAAATCATAAGTAAAGGAATAAATTCATGTAAATTTAAATTTAACTTTGATTTAATTGACAAAAATTTTTGTACAAAAAATTGGAAGACTAAAACTTTTACCGGTTTTAAAATCTTCCAATATGTATATGTAATATTTATATAAATTAATCGAATATATCGCAGATGTTTTAATAATTAAAATAGATTAACAAATAAATGGATTTTTTTGAATTTTAGTTTTATTTATGGCCATTTCCAAAAGATATACTCTATCAACTGAAGTGAAATATCCATTCGTTAATCACTGCCCAACGGTCGCATTGTCGGGAAGAGTAAGACATCACGAATTGAGGCAGAGTCGGTTAAGAGCATAACTAAACGATCAATTCCGATACCCAGTCCACCGGTTGGAGGTAAACCGTATTCTAAAGCTTCTACATAATCAAGATCCGGAATATTTGCTTCTTCATCACCGGCTTCCCGTTGTTTTTGTTGTTCAATAAAACGTTCATGTTGATCTCTTGGATCATTCAACTCAGAATATGCATTGCCATATTCTGCACCACAAATGAATATTTCAAAACGTTCCGTCATACGCGGATCAGATTTTTTCTTTTTGGTTAAAGGAGATATTTCAATCGGATAATCATAAATAAAAGTAGGTTGAATCAAATGTTCTTCGCAAAATTCTTCAAAGAACAAGTTAATAATTTCACCTCTGGTTTTACCGGATGCCTGTTCTCCAATGCCTTTTGCTTGAGCAATCGTTTGAGCAGCCACATCATCTTCAATTGTGGCAAAATCAATTCCGGTGTACTTTGCCACAGCTTCCAACATTGTCATTCTGGCAAACGGCGGTGTTAAATCAAGTTGATGTTCACCGAATTTAATTTGCAAGGTTCCGTTGACCTTCATGCAGGCTGTACTGATCAAGTGCTCGGAAATATCCATCATACCGTTATAATCAGTATATGCCTGATAAAGTTCAATCATTGTAAATTCCGGATTGTGCTTGGTTGACATCCCTTCATTTCTGAAATTACGACCAATTTCATAAACTTTTTCAAAACCACCAACAATTAAACGCTTTAAATATAATTCGGGTGAAATTCGTAAAAATAAACTTAAATCCAATGTATTATGATGAGTCACAAAAGGTCTGGCCGCTGCACCACCGGCAATCAAATTTAACAGTGGGGTTTCAACCTCAATAAAATCAAGCTTTTCCAATTCATGTCTGAACGTAGTAATAATTTTGCTGCGTTTTTCAAAAACCTCTTTAATTTCAGGATTGACAATTAAGTCCAGATAACGCTTACGGTATCTGGTATCGGTATCTGTCAAACCGTGAAATTTTTCCGGCAAAGGACGTAAACATTTAGCAAGCAACCGGTAGTCTTGATTACGGATAGAAATCTCTCCCTTTTGCGTAGTAAAAACTTCACCTTTAACGCTAACCAAGTCCCCTATATCAAGATTTTGCCAAGCTTGATAATTCTCATCAGCAAGTGCATCAAATTTAGTAAAAATCTGAATATTACCTTGTCGATCCTGCAAGTCTACAAAACTGACTTTTCCCATACCTCGTTTTGCCATGATGCGACCTGCTACAGAAACTTTTTTACCTTCAAACTGTGCATAATTATCAATTATTTCTTTGCTATGCTCAGTTTGTTCGGCTGTTGTTATCCAAAACGGATTTTGTCCGGCTTGTTCTAATTCTTCTAATTTATGCAATCTATTTAAAACTTGTTCTTGAACATCAATTTTGGAATCAGCCGGATTTTGTTTTTGTTGATTTTTATTGATCTGAGGATTATTTGCCTCGTTACTCATAGATTCCTCTACTTCTTTTATAATTTTTTATTAACTTAAAATTGTTATTTATTAATTTCTAAAATCTTATATTCCAATTCACCGGCTAAAGATCTGACTTTAACGGTATCACCGGCTCTACATCCCATAATTGCATTGCCGACCGGAGATTCATTTGATATTTTGTTTTTAAAAATGTCCTCTTCAAGTGAACCGACAATTGTATAAATCAATTCTTCATTATATTCGATATCTAATAGTTTAACTTTTGACCCTAAAGTCACTTGATCACTTGATATTTCAGTATCTTCAATCACCTTAGAATTTTTCAGGATAGCCTCGATATCTGCAATTCTGACTTCATTTTTAGCCTGAGCATCTTTTGCATCATCATATTCCGAATTCTCTGAGAGATCACCCAAGGCACGAGCCTCTTTTAATCTTTCAGCAATTTCCATTGAAAGCTCGGTTTTACGATATTCAAGTTCATCTTGTAGTTCTTTAATTCCTTCATAAGTCATTTCATAAACTTTTCGTGACACTCTTTAATTCCTCTTTTCATGGTTAGTTATTGTTGCAGTTTTTTAATGATTAAATATATATTGCAATATATATTTAACTGATAGCTATCCTTTATATAAGAAAAACCATAATACTGCAAGTTTTATTAGTATAAAGATCCAAATTTCCAAATAATTCAGCTGTTTTCCGATGAATTTTTGAAAATCAAACAGTATATCAATAGATTGTGAGAAATCATTTTCGCTTATTTGGCAAAAGGCAATCACTCTTCTTATCTGCCAGAACAATAACTCGCACTTTCACTTATCTATTAGGGGCGATCGCTTTCTTTGCGAATAACATCATGAGCTCCGCCTTCAACAATACTGGTTGGAGACACCACAACCAAACGAGCTTTTTTCTTAAATTCATCTAGAGTGAGCGAACCACAAGAACACATGGTAGCTTTAATTTTAGCAACAGAGTTTCCTAGATTGTCTTTAAGTTTTCCGGCATAAGGTACATATGAATCAACGCCTTCTTCAAAAAGCATCTTACCTTCATGTTCAACGGTATCGTATCTTTGCCAATTGCGTGCCCTATTCGAGCCTTCACCCCAATATTCTTTGACATAGTTGCCGTTAACTACAAGCCTACGTGTCGGGCTTTCATCAAATCTGGCAAAATAGCGTCCTAGCATTAAGAAATCGGCCCCCATTGCCAAGGCCAAAGCCATATGATAGTCATATACAATGCCGCCATCTGAACAAATCGGTATATAAATTCCGGTTTTTTTAAAATATTCATCTCGAGCTTTTGCGACAGTAATTACAGCTGAAGCTTGTCCACGTCCGATTCCTTTTTGTTCACGTGTAATGCAAATTGATCCGCCACCTATACCTACTTTGATGAAATCAGCTCCAGCTTCTACCAAATAGTGAAAACCTTCCGCATCAATTACATTGCCAGCACCGATGTATACATCTTCACCGTAATTATCTCTGACCCACTTAATTGTATCGGATTGCCATTCAGAAAATCCGTCAGATGAATCGATACATAGCACATCTACATCGGCATTGATTAAAGCCGGGATTCTTTTTTCATAATCATGGGTATTGACTCCGGCACCGACCATCAGGCGTTTACCATAATCAAGCATCTCATAGGGATTTTGCTTGTGTTCATCATAATCTTTACGGAATACCAAACTGGTTAATCTGCCGTTTTTATCAACAATCGGTAGTTGATTTAATTTATGATCCCAGATTATGTCATTGGCTTCACTTAAAGTTAAACCTTCTTCTGCATAAATCATCTGTTCAATCGGAGTCATAAAATCTTTGACTTTTTCATCTCCTCGGATTCTCGAAACACGGTAATCTCTGCTGGTGATGATACCCAAAAGTTTACCGGTTGAACTTCCATCTGAGGTAATCGGCACAGTTGAATGACCTGTTTTTTGTTTTAATTTGATAACATCTGTCAATGTTGCCTCCGGTGGCAAATTACTGTCACTCGGTACAAAACCGGCTTTGAACTTTTTAACATTACGAATCATCTCGGCTTGACTTTCAATCGGTTGTGAACCGAAGATAAAGGATAATCCGCCCTCTCTGGCTAGAGCAATTGCCATTCTATCATCGGAAACGGATTGCATAATCGCCGAAGTATACGGAATATTTAAACTAATCGGACTTTCTTCTTGACCTTTACGATATCTGATTAAAGGTGTTTTCAAGGAAACGTTCGCCGGTACACAAGTTCTTTCTGTTAAATTAGGTACTAAAAGATATTCACTAAATGTGCGGGATAATTCTTCATAAA
>JAAYNE010000003.1 GCA_012521015.1 Clostridiaceae bacterium
AATTTACCGCTCGGATCAAGATAAGACTTTAGTCTTTTGCGTCCTAAAGTGATTCCGTCATCTGCCAAGCTTAATTGCAAACCTGAGAAAAGACTGGTTAATAGCTGATGAATTCGATTTTGATCGGCAAATTTTGTCCTTAAAAGAATTTCTTCCAGCAAGTGTAAACCTTGGTCGGCTTTTGGTTCGAGGAATTTAATTGTGACCTCAAGATAACGTCTTTTTTCTGAATATGAGAGATTAATCGAAATACCGCCGGTATGGGTCAAACTATAATTAGTTAAGTCTTGATAGGAATAGTTTTCGGTATCAATATTTCCCCAAATTTCAGTCAAAAGGCTTAACTCGAACAATTCGGATTGAGAGATTTTTGCCAAATCGAATTGCAAACTTAAATAAACAATACCTTTGCTTGAGCCGAAATAGGTAAGAAGAGGAACACTTTCAGCCTGCGCCGAATTAGTAGTAGAACCGAGTTTATCATTCTCTGTATCAAACAATTGAAGTTCAGACAATTCAACCATTTGATAATTGTGTTTTTCTTTTAAATCTGAACGTTTTAAGCGAGGCAAAGAGGCTAATGCTTCAGGGCTATCCGGGGTGTTTTGTTTAGCTAATAAATCATGGTTCATTTGAATCAATGCTTGTTTTTCAGATTGATCTAATGCACTATATCTTTGATTTAGTTTTTCTTGCTCACGCTGTAAACTCTCTGCAGCTTCCGTCGGTGAAGGGGATAGAACAGCGGTTACACGATGTTGATTATCAATAATGTTCTCTCGGATCAAATTTTTGAAATAATCTGTATCGGTTTTTTTGGCTAATAATTCAAGCCTTGATTCGAAAGCCAGAGTTTCAAAAGGGCCTATTTCGTATGGCCAATTTCTTAAAGCAGCGATGCCTCGTACTAAACCTTGTGGTAAAGATTGACTGTCGGCTTCCCGCAGATTGAAAGAATAAGAATTTAACGCTGCGGCAAAAACATCTGCCTCATAATTGTCTAAAGTCTTGCTTAATTCTTCCCATACAGCTTGCTCAATTTCTTGCGGAGAAAGCTGCGGGATGCCGATTAACAGAATTTGCAAGTTGGGATCAAATTTACTGAAATCAGCATAAGTGTAGATCTCTTGTGCTAAGCCGCGCGTAATAATGTTTTGTCTAAGACTTGAAGATTCCATACCAAATAAAGCCAGACTGACAACTTGCAGGGCATTGGCCAGCAAAAGGAATTGTCCAGAATCAACTGTAGGGAGCACTAACTGAATTTGCGCATAGTGTAAATCATCTTTTGAAGCGGGGTACACACCGGTACAATATCGGGGTTGATTAACGCTTGATGTATGCTCTATGATGGGCAGGCTTTCGGCCTTTTGATATTTGGCAAATTTTTCATCCAAGGCTTGAAAAACCGGTTCAGGTGCTATGTCGCCGTACAGAAAAATAAAACTGTTACTTGGATGATAATTTTTCTCGTAGAAATCAATAAAATCTTGATCGGTCAAATCGACAATTGCCGAGGGTTGACCACCCGAATTGAATTGATAAGTATTATCAAAAATTGCTTTACGACAAATTTGATCAAGCCTTGAATCGGGAGCCGACATCGCACCTTTCATTTCATTGAAAACAATACCGTTATAGCGCGGCTGTTCAGCGTCTGAAAATTGTTCATAACGCCAACCTTCCTGACGTAAAATCAACGGATCAGTTTTAATATTGGGTGCAAAAACAGCATCTAAATAAACGTCAAGCATGTTGAGAAAATCCTGCTCGTTCTGGCTGGCAAACGGGTACATAGTTTTATCCGCAGCGGTCATTGCATTGAGAAAAGTATTGAGTGAACCTTTAAGCAAATTGACAAAAGGTTCTTTCAAAGGATATTTTTCCGAACCTGCCAAGACTGAGTGTTCCAAAATATGAGCAATTCCCGTATCATCTTCCGGTAGCGTCACAAATTGAATGTTGAAAACCTTATTATCATCATCATTCGGCACATGGAGTAATTTAGCACCTAATCTCTCATGTTCATAGATTGCCGCTTCGCAGTCTACTTCGACAATATATTTTGAAGCAATTTTTTTGAAACCATGAATTTTGTCCATTTTTTCCTCTTTTTCCTCTTAAACACATATAAGGGTTCTAAATTTTAAATTATTAATTCTAAGTTTAGCTTATAACTTGCCAAATATCGATACTACAAAATTTTAGCTGATCAAATTAGTAGATATCGTGAATGGTAGGCGATATTCTTAACTGATAAAGAAATATTATGGGATGATACGATTGCAATCAGTTTCAACTCAATTTTAGTATTGGTTTAGATTTCAGTTTTTATGCTCAATCATCAGAAAGTCAGAATAGACAATATGAAACACATTTCATTAAATTGTTAGAACTAGTATAATAAATTAAATAAACAATAAACTGGTTTATATTTTTTCTCAATAGGAGTCGTTCTATGTCGATGACAGATATTTCATTTATTTTTGTTTTTTTGCCTATTTCACTTTTAATTATTTTACTAAAACCAAATTGGCAAAAATATTTTCTTTTAGCACTTAGTCTTGTATTTTACAGTTGTGGTTCACCAAAATATCTTTTCCTGTTTGTTGGTTTAACTATAATTAACACTTTTCTAGCACATTTAATTCAAATTTTGAAATCAGTTAATGTATTTAAAAAAGTAGTTAGCCTCATAATTTTAATAATGGGAATACTCATTAATATAGTCGTTTTATTTTACTATAAATATTATGATTTCTCAGTTTCTACGATTAACAGTATATTTAATATCACGATTACAACTAAAAATTTATTGCTTCCGATGGGAATATCTTTTTTCTCTTTCAAAGCTATTTCATTGTTAATTGATGTTTACAAAAATACAATTATATTAAACAATAATCCTGCATACTCAATGTTGTATTTATCTTTTTATTCTCAAGTGATCTCAGGACCTATTGCTCGTTATGGAGAATTTTATGCAAACTACACTCCTGTTAATCTGGGCAAAGGAATTTTTGAACGTTTTTCTCAAGGAAGCCATTTATTTTTACGAGGTTTTTGTAAAAAAGTATTATTTGCAAATATCTTAAGTCCGCTTGTTGTAGAAGTCTTTTCAAGCAACATTGAAAAAACTCCCACAGCAACTCTATGGATAGGGTCAATAGCATATTCATTACAATTGTATTATGATTTTTCAGGTTATTCGGATATGGCAATCGGTATCGGTCAAATGCACGGAATCAATTGTAAAGAAAATTTCAATTATCCCTACAGTACTTCATCTATTAGTGAATTTTGGCGTAGATGGCATATATCTTTAGGAAGTTGGTTTAGAGATTATATTTATTTCCCGATGGGAGGATCCAGAGTAAATAGTAAATTTCGACTTTACTTTAACCTGTTGATTGTGTGGTTACTTACCGGTATTTGGCACGGTGCTAATTGGACTTTCATTTTTTGGGGATTTGTTTATTTCTTTCTAATATCATTTGAAAAAACAGTGAAACTGCCTGAACGAATAAAAAACAAACCATTAAAACTAATTTATAGAATATTATGTTTACTCTTAATTAATTTCCAATGGATTATTTTCAATTCTCCGAACATATCTTATGGATTGCGTTATATAAAATATATGATTATTGGAAATGCCAGTGATACATTTACTGATATTCGAACTATTGTACTCTTGCAACAATATGGCTTAATTATGATTGTGGCATTAATATTAGTGATGCCAGTTATTCCTAAATTGAAAGAAGTATTGCGAAAACGCAATCAAATTTTATTTTCTTTCATGAATCTAGTGTTTACGGTTGCTTTGATTATTCTTTTTATATTTGGAATATCTTTTGTAATGGCTGGGCAAAACAATCCATTCTTATATGGAAATTTTTAAGGAGTAAAATATGATTTCAGAAAAAACTTCACAAAAAATAACTGGAATTTTTCTAATTATTATAATGATTTTAGGTTATACATGGGGGCAAGGATATAAATTTGCTGACGAAATGTTTGAATCTGTAATTGCTGATGTTAAAACTGAAAAGATTATATCTAAGCATCTCCACACAAATAATGAAAAAGATGTAAATACTATGGAATTAAGAGCAAAAAACAAAGACGGAAAAATTATTCCGCCATATTCAACAATTGCTAATGATTTTAATTCAAATCTTCCTTTCAAAAATGAAATGCTTACGCTAAACAGTCATTTACTAAAAAGGCTTAATTTACGGGAAGTTTATAGAACGAATGGGGGTGTTGTATTGCCTAATGGTTATGTGGCAGGGGTTTATCCATACACTTCAACTGAATACGAAACAAAACAGATAGAAGATTTTAAATTGTTTTTAGATTCCAATCAAATTCAATTATTATATGTGAACAAACCAACAAAATATGTGGATGATAGTTATCTTATGGAAACTATGGGAATTTCAACTTATATTAATGATAATTCGAATCGTTTTTTAGAAAAATTGGATTTATTAGACATAAAATATCTTGATTTGAGGGAGCAAATGTCAGATCAAAGTTCATTTAATTATTTCTTTAGAACGGATCATCACTGGACAGTTCCGGCAGGAAAACTTGCTGCAACCAGCATTGCAAAAAAACTTAATAATGAATTTGGATACAATATTGATCTTTCGCTATATGATGATGAAGCTTTTGTATATAAAGAATACAGAAACGCATGGCTTGGTGAACAAGGCAAAAAAATTGGAATTCCTTTTGTGGGACTAGATGATTATGTTTCCATAATCCCAAACTATCCTACGTCATTCAATAGATTTACCGGAGATAGGACGATTACCGGAACATTTGAGGAAGCCTTGGTGAATCAAAATGTATATTTACCCGAAAATAATCAGAATCCACAAAATGCTTCTAGTTGGCATTATTCCTATCTAGGAAATAATGGAAGAATTCAAAATAACAACAATACAGACGGAAAAAAGATTCTTATAATAGGTGATTCTTATGATGCAGTGACAAATGCATTTTTGGCATTAGGAGTTTCTGAGGTCCAAGGTTTAATTTTAAGAAATTTTTCAGGAAATTTAAGAGATTTTATTAAAAACAATGATTTTGATACTGTTATTATTTCATATGCTGCTATTATGCTTGGAGCTCACGACAATGAAAATTCGGCAAATTATAAAATGTTTGACTTTGAGTAAATTTGATTTAATTATTATTAAGTACTTAGTATTATTAATTTGTAATAATTTGCCAGGATTAAGTGCTGAAATATTCATCAAACCGTAATCTGATGAGGTAAAGAAACATTGTGCAGAAATGAATTTTATAGTTTTAATAGCAGTGATTAAAAGCAGCAAATGATGACATTCTATTGATAAATTGAATTATTAGTTATAATTTAGTTTAATACATTTATAGTAATTGCTGATTTTAATATAAAAATTTGAGCAAAAGAAATTTTATATTTATCGTTGTATCGTTATCCTAAAATTCAACGAAAAAAAGATTTTATATGAGTAATTTGCAAAGTATAGATAGAATTATGATTCTTGGTGCCAGTATTTATCAAGTTCCTTTGATTCGAAAAGCGAAGGAACTTGGTTTAAAAACAATCGTTATGAGTATTGCAGGTAATTATCCCGGAATCAAAGAAGCTGATGTTTTTTACGCGATTAATACAACTGACCAAGTTAAAATTCTGGAAATTGCTGAAAAAGAAAAAATTTCCGCAATTGTTACAGCAGGTACAGATGTTGCATTGCAAACATTGGCTTTTGTTGCAGATAAATTGGGTTTAACAGGAATATCGGTTGAAAGTTCTTTATTATCAACGAATAAAGTCTTGATGAAACAAGCTTTCAAACAAGCCTATGTGCAAACAGCAGATTTTAGAATTGTTCAAACTTTGGCAGAGACAATTACCGCAACGGCAGAACTCGGATTTCCTTGTATGATTAAGTGTCCTGATAGTTCAGGCAGTCGAGGTATCACGAAGGTTAAGGATGTTTCTGAAGTTGAACAAGCTTTTCACTACGCACAAAGTGTTGCTCGTGGTGATTTGATAATTGTTGAAGAATTTATTGAAGGACATGAAATAGGTGTAGATGGTTATTTCGGCGATCAGAATAACCACTTTATTTATCCACATGATAAATTAACCTATTCAACAGCATATACTAATATTCCTTTGGGACATGTATTCCCATATGATGTAGATAGAACCGTAATATCTGAAATAGAATTCCAAATTATCAAAGCGTTAAAAGCATTGGGCTTAAAAAACACATTCTTCAACTCTGATGTTTTAATTAATGAAAAAGGGGTCTACATAATTGAGATTGGTGCCCGCAGCGGTGCGACTTGTATTCCGGAATTAATTTCCTATCATTATGAGTTAGATTACTATGAGCAAATTGTTCGACATAGTTTAGGGCAAACGATTGCATTATCTAATAAGCATAGAAATGATGCTTGTATTTCAAATTTGCTATATTCCGAAAAAACTGGAATAATAACCGAGATTGTTAATAAAACAGCTGATTTAGATTTTGTAATAGAGTCTCAAATTGATTATTCAGTAGGGGATCCAGTCAATGAATTCTTATCAGGAAATTATCGGATTGGACACATTGTGGTGTCAGGAACAGATACTGAAAGTGCAAATTTGAATTTAAAATCGGCATTAGAAAAAATCAAAATTGCAGTGGAGTAGGGTTCGATGGGTTATTATTCTAGAGAAGAATTAGAACAGATGAATTTCAATCATCTTGGCAAGGATGTTATGATCAGTACCAAAGCTTGTATTTATCAACCGAAGCGATTAAGTATCGGAGATTATTCCAGGATTGATGATTTTTGTGTAATCCTCGGTGATGTAACATTAGGGGCGCATGTTCATATCACAATGTATTGTCATATTGGTGGTGGAAAACATGGTGTCAATATAGGTGATTTTGTGAGTATTGCCTATAAAAGTATCATAATTACCCATAGCGATGATTATTCTTTAGAGTGTCTGCATGGACCAACGGTTCCGATAAATTATAGAGGTGGCGACGAGGGACCGGTTGAGATTAAACAATATTCGCTTCTTGCAACTAATAATTTAGTTTTACCCAATGTAATTATTGGTGAAGGTGTTTCAACAGGAGCAAATTCGATTATTAAACAAGATTTAGAAGACTGGTACTTGTATGCAGGATTCCCGCTTAGAAAGATCAGACAAAACAGTAAAAAATGCATAGAGTATGCTGAAGAAATTCGAAAGAAGGAAATGGAAAGTGGATTATAGTTTTGTAATTCCTTGTTATAACAGCTCGCAAACGATTCTCAGTGTTGTAAATGATATCCATACGGTGATGTCTGAGAAAAAAACTGAATATGAAATTATTTTGGTCAATGATTGTTCACCGGATAATCTTAAAGATGTCATTAAAGATTTAGTTTATAATGATCATCGGATTAAAGTAATTAATCTCAAAAGGAATCAGGGAAAGCATGTAGCTTTATTGGTGGGATATCGTGCTTCTGAAGGTGACATTGTTACTATTCTTGATGATGACGGTCAATGCCCGATTACACGTTTCTGGGATTTAATTAAACCTTTAGCGGAAGGTTATGATGTATCAATTGCGAAATATCCAAAAAAGAAACAAAGCTTTTTAAAAAATATCGGCAGTAAAATCAGCATATTAATGCAGCTAATGTTATTAGGCAGATCCAAGAAAATTAAATTTTCTAATTTTATTGCTATGAAAAAGGATGCAGTAGAAGAAATCTCTGAATATCCCGGGCATAGACCATTTATCAATAAATTGATTATAGACTTACATAGACCGATAGCTAATGTCGATATGGAAGAGTTGCCGAGAATGGCTGGTCGCAGTAATTACAATTTGAAAAAATCATGGGAATTATTTGCCGACGGTGTAATGTCTTCAATCGGAATTATCCGAGTATTTCAAATTCTCGGTGTCTTCTTGATGTTAATGTCAGTATTATGCTTTATAGTTTTACTTATCCTCACGAAATTTTATAAAATTAGTCTTTTAATTATCAGTATCATATCCTTGATGATTTTCTTTGGCGGAATGAATTTTTTAGCTTTGGGCATAGTTGGTGAATATGCTGGCAGAGCTTATCTCCAAACTCGTTCCAATCAAAATAAAATCAAAATTTCCGATACCTATAATCTTTCGCCGCAAGCTATGCGGAGAATCGGTCTGGTCACGGATGATAGTGAACGATAACATAAAAAAGTCGTGTATAATCGTGAAAGATCGCGAATTGCAGAGAATGAAAAAGATTATAAGTTTGTTAAATAACTAGTAAGGACTTTAAAATGGATTTTAGGATTAAGGATTACTTTTCACCAATATTTTTAACTAAAACTTATTTTAGCATGAAAAAAAATCCGAAATTACCAAAAGCAAAATTAGAACAAGTCACTCTTAAAAGATTAAAAAAAATCTGTGTTTATGCTAATGAACATGTTCCATATTACAAAAAATTGTTTAAAAGCATCGATTTTAATCCGGAAACATTATCGAGTTTTGAGGAATTTGAACGTATACCGATCCTCGATAAATCTGTAATTCGTGATAAATTTGATGAATTAGTGTCGGATGAATATCAAAAATTCAGTCCGGTCATTTCTGAAACCAGCGGTTCAACCGGAACTCCTTTACAGTTTTATTTAGACAAAAGAATTAATGCTGCTACTTTTATGTTATTTAATCGGACTTGGACCATGGCACCTTGGCGTATCGGTCTGCCTCAAGCTACTATCTCCGGATATGCTGAAGGTGAATGGCATTATTCTAAATTAAAAAAAATCCTATATTTATCTTCATTTCATCTGGACAACAAAACCATCCATACTTATTATGATTTAATTAAAAAATATAAGGTCAGATTTTTACGTGGCTATCCTTCATCACTTTATCGAATGGCTCAACTCTTGGTTGAAGAAAACTTAGAATTGCATTTTGATGTTTTGTTCAGTGGTGCAGAAACCCTTTTACCGTATCAAAGAGAACTTATTGAAAAAGTTTTTCGCGGTAAAGTTATTGATCATTTCACACATTGGGAACGAACAGCATCAATTTGTGAATGCTTAAGCGGACATCTTCATGCTGAAAACGACTATGGTTATCATGAAATTGTCGACAACGATGGGAAAAAGACGATGGATGTCGGCAGATTGGTGTGCACCGGTTTATATAATCGAGCAATGCCTTTAATTCGATATGATACGCGTGATTTAGCTCAATGGGACTCTGAAACTACCACCTGTTCATGCGGTTCGAATTTTCCGATTGTCAAGAAGATTATCGGTCGTATTGAGGATTTTGTTGTTCTACCTAATGGTCGCTATATAGGTCGACTGGATGCTGCATTCAAGTTTAATGAAAATATTCGTTATGCTTTTCTGTATCAACCTGATTTGTATCATTTAGAAGTCAATCTCTGTCCGGGTGACAACTTTGATTTTGAATATGAAAGAGTGAGACTTGAGTCAGAATTGCGTAAAAGAGTTGGCGATGAGATTAAGCTGATTTATAAAATTGTTGAAGAAGAAGATGTGCCGTTCTCACCTGTCGGTAAACTGAGATTTATGAAATCGGATGTTCTTGAACAAGAACAAACTACCAATCAAGAAGGGATTTAATAAAGATATGAGGAATTATTCAGGATGAAAAATTCAGTAATATTTTGGGGAGATGCTTTTTTTGATCGGGAAGTTCAGTTGCCTAAAACGGAAGCAGCTTGTTGTGTTTTTAATTTGGAGTATGCATGGTGTGACCAACCGATAGAAAAGCAGGATAAAGTTTTATTAAGTAGTAATTTTAATTGGGTTGTCAATGTATCTGAGCAAATCGAAGGTCAGATTATTGTCTGTTTGGCCAATAATCATTTACTTGATTGTGGTGAGGCAGGTTATCAAGAAGCGGTCAGACGTCTGGAAGCTAACCGGATTTTGTATTTTGGAGCCGGAAACAAAACAAATAATTACAATAACCCGGTATATTGGACAATCGGTGGTCAGAAAATTGCATTTGTCGGCTATGATGCATTAAGATCGATTGATTCGGAAATTAATACAGGAGAGGAAACTTCAATTAATGAAACTGCAATTTTCAGCGAAGAGTCTGTCTTGGCTGATATTGATTTAGCCCGTGCTGAAGGAGCGGATAAAATAGTCCTCTCAATTCATTGGGGCAACGAAGAGTCCAGAATCCTTACACAAAAACAGTTGAAAATAGGTGAGTGGTTACAAAAACAAGATATAGATTTGATCATCGGACATCATCCTCACATAGTCCAAAATTGGAAGATCGAAAAGACACCGATTTTTTATAGCTTGGGGAATTTTTATTTTCCGGATTTTGATGCGACGGCATTTTTTCATCAGGACAAACCGGACGGAATTATGTATGCGAAAAAACAAAGATCGTGGAATAATCAAGGTCTGCAGGTTCAATGGAATGTAGTTTCTGACTCATATAAGATTAACTATACACTTACGAAAGATGATGTGGTGAGTATTGAGCAAGAAGAAGCCCGGCAACCGAGTTTATTTATGGAAAAAATCAGAACTATTTTTAGAAAAATTAACTCTGTAGGTTCCGGCAATATTATAAAAAATAAATGGATAAACATTGAATTTATCAAAAATGAGTTAAGATTAAGAAAAAGAGCAAAAACTGGCAAATGTAAGAATAATAGGAATACCAATAGAAACAGTCAAGATATGAATATTGATGAAAATTTGCAATTGAGCGAAGAAAGAATTGAAAATTCGGTTAACAGCACAACCGAAACCACCAAAGAAGAAAAAAGAAAAAAAACGAAAAACAAGGTGAAAGCTGCAATCCTGATGCAAGTTTGCATATTTTTATTTGCCTTGAGTAATGTATCTTTTAAGTTTATGTCAACGGCAATGGTAACGCATGGTTTAATTTCTTTTGAATGTTTGAAATTTCTTGCTATGGGGATCGGCATTCTGGGCATATATGCATTACTCTGGCAACAAGTACTTAAATATTTTGACCTTAATGTAGCCAATGCTATTAAAATGCTTTATCTTTTGTGGGGCATCGTTTTCAGTATTTTTATCCTCAAAGAGAATTATAAAATAAGTAATTTTATCGGTTTGCTTTTTATTTTAGCAGGGATCATCAGTATTATTTTAAAAGATAAAGGTGAACGTCATGAATAGTTATTTTATTATCAGTTTTTTTGGAGCCTTTTTAGCTGCATTTTCCCAATACTTACTCAAATCAAGTGCTAACACAAAACATATGAACGTAGTAAAAGAATACCTTAATGTTCGGGTCATCACGGCATATTTTCTGTTAGGATGTTCATTGTTGGCAAATACTTATGCTTATCGGGGAATTGACTACCGTTTCGCACCGGTTTTTGCTGCAGCAACTTATATATTTTCCTTGGTATTGGCGAGAGTATTACTGAAAGAAGAAATTAAGTCTAAAATATTCGGTAATGTTCTTATTGTTATCGGAATATTGATTTCGATTATGGAATTTTAAATAAAGTAGAAAGACAACTTACTTAATAGTATAATTATTTTAACATTTTATGGAAGTTAATAATGGAGAGGAAGACGACAAATACTAATGGAAGAAAGCTTACCTGAATTAACAAATTCAAATAGTTTAGCTAATCCGCATCTACAAAAACTTACGTTATCAGGCAGATTAAAAAACAATACAAAAGTTCAATATCTTATTATATTCTTAGTCCATGTACTTGTGGTTATGATCTTGTTCAATTTACGTGAGCCTTATTTCGCAACGATTGATGATTCGAGAATGCGTGATATTGTTTCTGGTGCGATGACAGGAACTCCCGATCACCATTTAATCTTTATCAAAACTATTTTGGGCTATGTTCTGAAATTCGGTTATACAATATTGCCAGCAGTGCCTTGGTTTATGATTCTCTATGTTGGTAGTATGATTTTGTGCTTCTCATTGGCTATCTTTCGCATTTATAAAATGTTCACCAATCGATTCAGTAGAGTAATGGTAATTGTTTCATATTGCCTTTTATTTGCGTTTTATCTGTGGCGATTAATTCTTTATCCTCAATTTACTTATATTGCAGCTGCATATGCAATGGCAGCCTTTGTTGTTATTGTGACTATCGATAAGTTTAACGGGAAGATTAAAATTTCCGATCAGATTTTAATTGTGTTTTTAATTGTCATGTCTTATTCCTTCCGGTTTACGATGTTCCAAGCTTTTATTCCGATTCTTCTTTTAGGATCTGGACTTCTGATATATCGGAATAAAGCAAATTTGAACAAAAAAATTATATTGAATATCGGTATAACAATAATAATACTTCTAACAGTAATTTTCTCGATTAAAATTCTCGATCAAGCTTCATATACCAGTGAAGAATGGCAAGATTATCGCAAGTTCAACAATTATCGTGCTTATATTAACGACTTTAAAAAAATCGAACCTTATACCGGTAATGAAGAATTTTACGAAAGCAAAGGGATAAATAAACCTCAATTTAATGCTGTCAGATACTTTATGTTGTTATTTGTAGATGATCTCACCAAAGAAGATTTGAAAGATATTGTTGATTATTCTGACAATTCCAATCAGACTTCTTTTACAAATCGAATAAGGCAAGGGCTTGAAGGAATAATTCCTGTTTATTCGGGTTTTAATACGTTTAAATGGGTTCCTTTTTATTTAGCGATTGCGAGTACGATAGTTTTGGTAATGCTTTTGTTGAAAAAGCTGTTTGAAGAAGCGGTATTACTATTTTTTACAATGTCTATGGCAGCATTCGGTAGTCTTTTCTTTATTATCTTCAACCGATTCCCTCAGCGTTTAGCAGAATCAATCTGGCTTCCGTTAGCTTTTATTTTAATTTTGACATTCGTCAAACTGTTGGAAAAAACAGCTCTGAATCGCCAAGCGAAGAATAAGAGCAAGACAAGTGTACCACTAATTATAGTTTGCATTGGGCTCCTTGTTAGTTGTTTGTTTTCCATATATCGCCATTATCTAGCTGATGCTAATTATTATCGAGATTTAGAAATGAATTCAAAAGATTATGTCTTTATGAATTATTATAGTTTAGACAATCCGGATAATTTTTATTTTTATGATGTTTACTCTTTTCGAGATGCCAGTGATACATTTAGGCTTGACCGAGAAACAGAATTATTAAGTTTTACTTCAATTGGCGGTTGGTTAACCCGATCTCCTTTATTGCAGGAAAAATATGCACAATATGGTTTTGCTACTGCACATGAGGCTCTTAGTTCAAATAACAGCTATCTGGCTGTTAGTGTGAATCAAGATTTAAGTCATCTTAAGTCAGCCAGCAGCTATTATTTTCCCGGCAAACACTGGGTAATTGATAAAGCTGTAAATGACGGTAAAATCTTGCTTCTAACCTTAGAGGATGATGAACCAAGCAAAACTAAATAATTAAGTGATATTTAGTTTCCGGGAAAAATGCTGAACAGAACCAAGGAAAGCAATTTATGTTGAAAAATGATACTTTAAAATTAACTAAAAACAAGGTAAGTAACGGATCCAAATTAACATGGTGTTTTTTAGTTGCTTTTCTAATTGCTTATCCGTTAATCTCTTCTTTTTTCGGTTTAGATTTACATGACACCGGTTTTTATATGTTTAATTATACGAACTTATTCAAATCTCCTGAAATCTTAGGTTTTTCTGCATTTTTCAGTAATCTGATCGGACATATTTGGCTAAAGGTTTTCGGTTTTTTAGGCTTATGGTCAATGAATTTATTAGAAGTTTTGCTTGAATATTTTATTTGTCTTGTAATCTATAGGACATTTCATGATCTTTGGGGTAAAATCCCTACTTTGATCGGATTAGTTATTGCAAGTCTGAGCATGGGTACCTATGTTAACATATTTAATTTTCACCAATTTCATGTTTTATTTTTAATTCTGATTTCATGCTCTTTATACACGGCACTTAAGAAAGATAAATTTCTTTATTCTTTTTTGGCCGGTGCATTTTTTGCCTTTGATGTCTTTGCCCGAATACCAAGTATAACAGGTATAGTTTTCTTGTTGATTTATTTGATTCCTTGGACGCAAGGATGTATGACCGGTAAGCGAATAATTAATCATGTTTTGTACTTTATAGTAGGGACAATTGCAATCTCAGCATTTTTTATTCTTTTATTATTTGCAGTGGGTTTATTGCCGTATTTTATCGATAACATTTTTAGACTTAATCAAATAGCCAGTGCAGAAACAGGATCCTACAGTTTTAAAACTTTGTTGAAAAATATTATTGCAGGTAATGTCGATGCTGTTTTGACCGGTATTGTGTTTTTTGCTGGAATAGGCTTGTTGGTTTTAGGTTTGTTTTTTGCTTTAAGAAAACGCGAAAATCGTAAAACTATAATTATCGATGCTATGGCATTTTTGCTGAGCCTATTCTTAGGTGTATTGATTATTAAGCGTTCGTATAACCTAACTCCGATAAAAAACTGGGCTCAAATGTCAACCGGTCCTATTTTTATCGGAGGTATAGCGTACATATTCGGCATTATTTATTTGGTTTGTTTCATTAATTACACTTCAAGAAATATGAGAAATAATCATATAATTGCAGGTGTTTTAGCATTTTACATCCCTATTTTAACTATATCCGGTTCAAATACAGCTTTTAAACATGCAAAGTTAGCGATGTGGCTATTAGCACCTTTATCAGTTTATATGATCAAGTTTTTATCTGATCAGTTAAGGGACTATATTAACAAAAAAGAAGTTAATAAAAGATTTGCAAACAAAGCAAATCAAATAATTGTGCCCTTAACATTGGTTGCTTTTATTGTATCTTTTGCCGTTAAATTCTTACCTTTTGTTTATCATACAAATAATTTTGACAGTGAGAATCGTCTCGAGGTTACTCATACGATTAATCATCCGAAACTGAAATTCATTCATACAACTGAGCGTCAAGCTAATGCGATGCAAGCTGTGTTAGATCATATGGCAGATTATCCTGATGCGGAATTATCGGTATTTGGGACATCGATTTTATATTATTACTTAACCGGTCGTGATTCATATATTGAGCCTCGATTGACTTATTCAACGTATAGCATTGAAGATATAGAAAAAGATATCCGTAAATGTATGCAGAAGCAAAAAGAATTACCTATTTTTCTATACAGCAGAATAAGCGATGGTTATGGCTATTCTGAGGAAAAATATGATTATTTGGTAGAGCGTGAACAAAAAAACGACTATTCGGGGAAAAAACAATTCTTCATTGATTTCTTACAAGACAATGACTATGGTGTTGCATATTATAATGACTATTATATGATTGCTGTTCCGCCTCACCTCAATATTGATATTGACTCCAGTGTCGGCATTTCTTACCTGATGACCGGCAAATAATGTATGGTTCAAACATTAGTAGAATTTGAAACGAGTAATGATGTTATGTATAATTAGTTCAATTATACATAACGTTATTTAACATTATTTAGTTTTATGTATAATGCGAGTAAGAGTCAAGTCCTAAATGTTGGTGTAAATTCCTTTGCCACAATGGTTACTGCTATGCTGCTTGGTTTTCTAATACCTCGGCCGAGGTATTAGAAAAATTTTGGCGAGCTGTGTAAT
>JAAYNE010000027.1 GCA_012521015.1 Clostridiaceae bacterium
AAGCAGCGGTTCAAGATCCGTTCGACCGTCGAGCGATCCAACTCCCACCTGAAGGATTGGCTGATACCTCCGAAGATCATGGTCAGGGGGACGGAGAAGGTGTCCCACTGCCTGATGACCGGCGTGCTGTGCCTTGCAGCGATCAAGATACTGCAGTATTGCATCCTGCCGGACATCCGGAAAACGGCGTAACACCACAAAGAGCAATGATAATCCGCCTATCAGGGGATAGGTGGGGCTTCTTGTACTCTCAATTCGTCACATGAGCGATAGTTCATCGATAAAAGTCAACTACTGGATGGTTCGATGCTCGGGATCTACCCAGACACTATCTGTCAACGGATTCAAATCCTTGATAAAAGCTCATTTTGCAAATGCCTCATTATATAATAATTATAAGTTGTATAGGCAGTTTCTTTTAAGTATTTCTGGAATATTGTGATATTCTATTGAAGAATCTTCTTTTGGGGGTGAAAAATGACACTAACATCTTTTTCTGTGACCAATTTTCGGAGTATAACAAGTGCTCACAGAATTAAAATGAGCGATAAAATTGTGCTTCTGGGTAAAAACAACGAAGGCAAATCAAATTTGCTTAAAGCTCTGAATATCGCTATGACGGTATTGGAATATTGTTCTGAACGCGGAGAATCAAATGCATATAGAAGACGTCAGTATCGTGGAAATGATGAAACTTTCTATTCATGGGAGCGAGATTTTCCGATTATAAAAAGAAATGGGAAAGAAGATAAGAATTACAATTCAATTTTTAGGTTAACTTTTCGGTTAACTCAAGGAGAGATCGAGGAATTTCAAAAACAAATACATTCAAAGATAAATGGATTACTACCCATAGAAATTGAAATGGGAAACGAAGGGATATCTTCATGTAAAGTTGCAAAAAAAGGAAGCGGCGGGAAAACACTATCTGAAAAATTTTCTCAGATTGCTAAATTTATCTGTGACAAAATAAGTATAAACTATATCCCAGCTATCAGAACAAATAATGAATCAATGACAATTATTCGGAGGATGCTTGGGAATGAACTCACAGAACTCGAAAATAATGAGGATTATAAAAGAGCCTTGGAGACAATTAGTTCTCTCCAACGTCCAATTCTTGCAAAATTGGAAAAAGATATTCAAGAATCATTAAAGATATTTTTACCCTCAGTAAATTTTGTGAAACTTGATTTTTCTGAGGAGCGGCGGAGATTCTTATTACGTTCGGATATTAAAGTTTTTATTAATGATGGGACTACGACTGATATCGATTACAAGGGTGATGGTGTAAAAAGTTTGGTTGCTTTAAGTTTACTCAATCAGTCTCTAAAAATAGGGAAGACTATTGTAATTATTGAAGAACCTGAATCTCACTTGCATCCTGAAGCTATTCATAATCTATCTATTAGAATTAATGATTTAGCAAAAGGCAACCAAGTAATTCTATCAACTCATAACCCACTATTTGTTGATCGGAAGAATGTGAAAAAAAATGTTTTAGTTCAAAACGGAAAAGCTACACCAGCGAGCGATATAAGTGTCATACGTGAAGTTCTTGGAGTGAAGATTTCCGATAATTTGTATAATGCAAACTTTGTTTTATTAGTAGAAGGAGAAAGTGATCAGAAAGCGCTAACAGCTTTATTGCCTGTACTAAGTACAAAACTAGCGAAGGCTTTTAACGATAAAATGCTAGTGATTAGAAAAATCAGAGGAACTGGTAATTTATCTTATGAATTAAACAGTATGAAGTCTCTTTTGTGTGCAATACACGTTTTCCTTGATAATGACAAGGCTGGACATGAAGCATTTAAATTAGCACAGAATGAAAATCTGATACATTTAAAGGATGTAACTTTTTCAATATGTAAAGGAATGAGAGAATCTGAGTTTGAGGATTGCATAAAAGAAGAAGTATATCATGACAAGTTATATGAAAAATATGGCGTTCGATTGAGTAGTTTTCGATCTTCAAAAAAATGGTCAGAACGCGTAAAAGATGCCTTTAGTAAATGTGGGAAACCATGGGATGATAAAATAGAGAATGGGGTAAAAGAATTAGTAGCTGATAGTGTAGTAAATCACTCAAGTGATGTTCTGAATGAGCATAAACGATATTCTATTGATGCATTAGTTAAGCAACTCGAGGAGCTAATCAAATAGCCTTTATGGTAATCAGGTAGAGCTGGCAAATAATCTAGCTTTATGTGTTGATAAGACTGGAAAAAATACACGGTGCCCTCAGTAAGCCAACAGGAGACAGATAAGACAACAACATTCTGATTGGTTTCTCCAGTATTCATTATCTAAAGCTAATTTCCTGTTTTTGGATGGCTGTGATGAGAGATGTGGTAGCTATTCAGTGAGTCATAGGATTCTATTCTATGTGAGGAATAATACTTTGGGCCCAGAAGGACTTGAACCTTCGACCCACGGATTATGAGTCCGATGCTCTAACCAACTGAGCTATGGGCCCGGGAAAAATCTGTTTGTAATCTAAAGGATTTGGCGGGGAATGTAAAGTAAGAGCAACCTTGAGTCAAAGTGCGGCTTTCACTATACTTGGACGTTATGAGTCAATCAACACACTGGGCGGATATCTACGCCGACAAGATTATTCGAGAGAAAGGGGAGAAGG
>JAAYNE010000028.1 GCA_012521015.1 Clostridiaceae bacterium
ATTAATCACCGAGGAACAATAGAATCTACACATTTACTAATTGAAAAGTCAGGTTTGAAAATTTACAAACAAGAAATTTCAGAATACAAAATGAGATTTTTAAATGGAACCACTTTCTTAAACCACTCATTTATAATAATTGCGTTTATTGACTCTTGGCGAAATATGTTTGATGAAGAAGATAAAGTAAATTTCTTTGAACGATTTGAAGCAAAGCTAAATGAATACGGAAAAGAAAAAGGAGAACTATGTCTTACTATTCCAATGATTTATATAGAATGTAGAAAATGATTTCGGTGCCTAACATCGCATATACCTAATGGCGGTTTTACTGCACTTTGCAAGGCTTTTCGCCCGCTCAAACTTCACCACGGTTTGACAGTTGAATCGCCCGCAATCCGCCACTAGGCATATGCGTAGCGTTGTGTGTCAGCATAGGGCGACCACTCACAGAAAAGTAATCTAACAAGACAAATGATATGAAGACATTTTTTTTGACATTGATTTTTACGTTAACGACAATGTTAACTTTTGCTCAGAAATCAGAGCATCTTACTTTTAAGGGCGTTCCTATTGACGGAACACTTAACGAATTTGTTTCCAAAATGAAACAAAATGGTTTTACACATTTAGGAACAGAAGACGGCACTGCGATACTAAATGGAGACTTCGCAGGTTACAAAGATTGTTATGTGGGCGTTTCAACACTAAAACAAAATGATTTAGTTCACAAGATAGCTGTAATTTTTCCAGACAATGATACTTGGTCAACTCTTTCGGGTAATTACTTTGACTTAAAAAAAATGCTAACCGAAAAATACGGCGAACCCTCTGACGTTGTTGAAAAATTTGACACTTATTGGCAACCGAGAGATGACAAATCAAGAATGTACCAAGTAGGTATGGACAGATGCAAGTATTACTCTATTTGGCAGACAGATAAAGGCGAAATTCAATTATCAATAGACCATAATAGCGTAACAAGTTGCTTTGTTAAATTAGCATATTTTGACAAAATCAATAGCGACAAAATTAAAGCGAAAGCAAAGGACGACTTATAGGTAAAAGTAAACCTTTAAAAAAATAGTAGCAGTATGGAGGTTTTACTTATAATAGTTGTTGGGATAGCAATATTTGTATTTAAGTGGTGGCTATTTGACATAAAGCGTAAAAAAAGACGAGACTATTATAGAAACGTCTATCTTAAATCTGACGAATGGCAACGAAAACGATACGTTGTTTTCAAACGAGATAATTGGCGTTGTGTATATTGTGGTGAGAGAGCTACTGAGGTTCATCATAAAAGATACGCAAAAAGAAACATAGGAAAAGAACCAATCAAATGGCTTGTTTCAGTTTGTAAACCTTGCCATGACAAACAACATTGAAAAAATAAAAAGCCGAACGCACAACATCGGCTATAGCAAATGCGGGCTGACTGCTTAAAAATGAAGATATTACAACTAAATAACATTCGGTCTGGCGGACAAGAAAGGAGTTTCAAATCCCGCACTTGCCATAGCCAGGGCCGTTGTGGGCAAGTTTAAAAAACGACACTACGGAATGACACAGACAAAAGAACCACCGACTTTTGACACATCTTGACAGTTATTATGACTGACAAGAAATATTATCTACAAAAAAAGTGGAGACCAGCGACCACTTTCAAAAAAACGGGGCGACACCGAAAAGCCATACGAGTAGGAAAATAAATCAAATTCAAATGAGAAAATTACTTTTTTTATTAATCGGGATTACCTTCCTATTTTCTAGTTGTGCAGTTCATTCAGGATTGACAACAAATTTAAATAATCATACAACCGAAGTTGTGTTATCTAAGAAAAATTTCAAAGTTATTGAAAGTGTTCAAGGAGAAGCGCAAGCGATGTATGTTTTTGGAATTGGTGGACTTTCAAAAAAGGCAATGATTGCAGAAGCAAAAGCAAATATGTTATCAAAAGCAAACATTGTTGGAGGTTCAAAAGCAATAATTAATGAAACGGTTGAAATTAAACACTCTTTTTTTCCAATAGTGCGACTTTATAAAGTAACTGTTTCAGGACATATTGTTGAATTTACCGAATAGAAAAACCAGCCCATAACATTGTATATGCGATAATTGCGGGGTTTCGTGGTAAATTGAACATTGTGCAGGTAATAAACATTTGTGCAAACTTGAAACGATAGAGCCTTGAAATCCCGCAACTACGCATATACTTGTCCGTTGTGCGTCAGCAAGGAGAACGACCTGCATAAATTAAAAGTATTGTGAAAATTAAACCAATAATATATCTGATTATTCCGATTTTGCTTTTGGCATGTTCAAATGCTGAGACTAAAAAGAATTCATCTGTAATACACTTTGATAGCGGTTATTCATTGTACCAAGATACGATTCCTGTTAATATTAAAGGAGAAATGACTCATGCCTTGAAATACCAAGATAAGTATTATGTTCTTTTTAAACAGCAGGTTTTAAAATATGGAGGCTATGGTAAAAGGTGG
>JAAYNE010000029.1 GCA_012521015.1 Clostridiaceae bacterium
GGATATGTTTTGCGTCGTTTAATTCGTCGTGCTGCCCGTTACGCTCGGAAATTAGGAATTTCAGGCTTGTTTTTAACAGACTTGGCAAAAATAGTCATCCAACAATCTCGTGATGCATATCCGGAATTGGCTGAACGCGAAGAGCAAATTCTGCGTGTTTTAACACGTGAAGAAAAGGCTTTTGCCAAAACAATAAAACAAGGTTCAACAATCTTGGCAGAATATCTGGAACAGAGTAAAGTAGCAGGTCAATCCGGTTTATCCGGTGAACAGGTGTTCATGCTGCACGATACTTTCGGTTTTCCGGCAGATCTGACCCGAGAAATAGCAGCAGAACAAAATTTGAGTATTGATATGGACGGTTTTAATAAATTAATGGAGGAACAAAAGGCGAGAGCCAGAAAAGCTACTTTAGAAAATACCGATTCCGCATGGGATGCTAATGCTTTACCTGACTCAGTAAAAACAGATTCGCCGACAGAATTCCTAGGCTATGATGAACTGGAAGTTGAAGCTGAGGTACTTCATGTTTTGCAAAATACGGACAAAGGTTTGATTACAGTCGAAAAAGCAACAGAAGGTAATCGAATAATCATTATTACCGATCAGACACCTTTTTATGCCGAATCAGGCGGTCAAGTCGGTGATCAAGGCTTGGTGGAAAATTCGCAAGCAAAAGTTATTATTACAAATACTACACATAACGGAGACGGTATTTATCTGCATCAAGGCGAAGTAGTTGCCGGTGAATTAGCCGCTGGAGACAGTGTATCTCTGATGGTTGATCGGGAGAAACGCCTTGCGATAGCGAGAAATCACACCGGAACCCACATTCTGCATCAAGCTTTACATCAAGTTTTGGGCGAGCATGTTGATCAGGCAGGTTCATTGGTGGCACCGGATCGCTTGCGCTTCGACTTCAAACATCATCAACCGGTAACGCCGGTTGAATTAAATCAAATTGAAGATATTTCAAATCAAATTATTTTACAGGATATGCCGGTGACGACTGAAATAATGGATCTTGAACAGGCGAAAGCCGGTGGAGCCAGAGCTTTATTCGGTGAGAAATACGGTGAACGGGTGCGTGTAGTTACAATCGGTGATTTCAGCCAAGAGTTGTGTGGCGGAACACATCTTAATCATAGTTCGCAAATTGGCTCAATACGCATTGTGAGTGAAGCAGGAGTAGCTGCCGGAATTCGCAGAATTGAAGCTGTTACCGGTGCAGCCGCTTATCACCGTGCAACTCAAGATTCCGCCTTAATTCAGGAAATCAGTGAACAGCTGAAAGCTCAACCCAATAACTTGTTAGCTAAAATTGAACAGTTACAAGCTAATCAAAAAGAATTGGAAAAAGAATTAGAAAAAGCCAGAAGCAAACAAGCAGTAAATATTGCTGAAGAACTGATCAGTCAAGCTGAATCAGCAGGTAATTTCAAAGTAGTTTTAAGTAAAATGAGTAATGCCGATGCTGAGCAATTACGTCAGACCGGTGATCAGATCAAAAATAGCTTTAAGCAAGAACCGGCAGTTATAGCATTAGTTTCTGAATCGGCCGGTAAAGTAATCTGGCTGATTATGGCTACGCAACAAGCCGTGTCGGCAGGAGTTCATGCAGGGAACCTGATTCGAGAAGCTGCTAAAATAACCGGCGGCGGAGGTGGAGGCAGACCGGATATGGCTCAAGCCGGCGGCAAGAATCCGGAAAAAATTGCAGAAGCTTTAACATATATTAAAGATGTAATCAGTAAACTTTAATTAATGAAATCATTTGTTCATGCGTACTGATAAAAATTCAAAAAATTCAAAAAAGGAGAATGTCATGCAAGATTGTATTTTTTGTAAAATAGCAAAACATGAAATTGAAACAGAAATAGTTTATGAAGATGATTTTGTTGTTGCTTTCAAAGATATGAATCCGGTTGCACCGGTTCATATTTTAATTGTACCAAAAGAACATGTAAATAATTTTTATGAACTTGCTGCAAATTCTCAAAAAGCTTTAATTATGACTGCAGTTACTAATGCAGCAGCAGCGATAGCAGATCAATTTGAAACATCCGATGGTTTTCGCCTGATTACCAATAATGGCAAAGATGCCGGACAAACTGTATTTCATTTACATTTTCATTTGATCGGCGGCAAAGTTTTGGGAGCAAAATTGGTTTAAGTTTCAACTAACATTTATTAAGATGAAACAAATTGTAATGGTAGTAAAATTGGGTTAAGCTTCAATTGAAGGGATATTTTAAGAAAGTTCAAGCAGAAACCGGTCTAAATGATTAACCCAATTTTTCTTTTAAAATATCTATGGTTAATTGTGGATTAGCTTTGCCCTTTGTTTTACCCATTACTTGACCGATAACTGCTTGCAGTGCTTTCTCCTTGCCTGATCTGTACTCATCAACTGCTTTTTTGCTATGCAAGATAACATCATCAATTATTTTGCCAAGAATGGTTCTGTCATTAATTTGTTCCAAATCTTCTTCGAAAATAATTGACTCGGGAGTTTTTTCAGGATTTTCAAAAATAATTTCAATGATCTTTTTCGCACTGCCTAAATTTATTCTGCCATTGTCCACAAATTCAATTGTCTCGGCAAAAGCAGCCGGAGATATATTGACATCAAAATCTTCAGGACTGCTCAGTCTGAAGATCTCGGTAATAATCAAATTAGCCACACTTTTCGGATTTGCACCATTTTTTACGGTTTCTTCAAAGAATGTGGCAACTTCAATGGAAGATGTTAATTGCTCCGCATCATAATTGCTAAGCCCATATTCTTCCGTATATCTGGCCTTTCTCGCATCAGGCAATTCCGGAAGACTCTCTTTGATTTCTTCGATTTTTTCATCAGTAATAATTATGGGCATTAGATCCGGATCAGGTATAAATCTATAGTCGGCAGCATCTTCTTTACTGCGCATGGAATAAGTTTTTCTCGTATCCTGAGAATAGCCGCGAGTTTCCTGAATTAATTCTTCCCCTGATTCGACAGCTTTAATGTGACGTGCCGTTTCATATTCAATAGCTCTCTGAATAGATTGGAAAGAATTAAGATTTTTCATTTCAACACGAGTGCCGAATTCTTCTTTGCCAGCTTCTCTGACCGACAGATTGACATCACATCTGAAAGAACCCTCATTCATTTTCGCATCTGAAACATCCGTATAAGTTAAAATAGCCCTCAGTTTTTGTAAATAAGCCAAAACTTCTTCTGCCGATCTCAGATCCGGTTCAGATACTATTTCTATTAACGGTGTGCCTGCTCTGTTGTTATCGACAAGACTGCCAAGTCCTTCTTCATGGATCAGCTTTCCGGCATCTTCTTCAATATGCATCCGATTAATTCTTATTCTTTTTTTGCCACGTGATGTTTCTATATCCAAATATCCGTCATGACAAATGGGATTTTCATCCTGTGATATTTGATAACCCTTGGCCAGATCCGGATAAAAATAGTTTTTTCTATCTTGTTTGCCGATTCGGCTTATTTCGCAGTTAGTAGCAAGACCGGCTGTTACCGCCAAATCCAAGACTTTTTCATTTAAGACAGGAATTGCTCCGGGCAGACCTAAACAAACCGGACAAGTATTTGTGTTCGGCTTATCGCCAAATTTATTAGCGCAATTACAAAATATCTTTGTCTTTGTTTTTAATTCAACGTGGACTTCTAAACCCATAACTGTTTCATAATTATTCGTCATGATTTTTCACCTGCCAATTGGGAAACAATTTTTTTGCCGAACTCTAACAATCTTTTATCATTAAATGCTCCGGTTGTAATCAATAAACCATCTATTCCGAATGGTATGGATATGCTGGGTAGTCCGGCTAAGTTAAAGCCTGTAGCATAGTATAAATTTATCGGAGCGATTAAAAATTCAAAGTTTTTCAGCTCTTGGTCAAGATTTTCTTTGATCATGGTCCTGGCTTTCAATGCTTGAACATAATACTCCTCATATTTTCCTTCACTTAACACAAAGTTACCGAACACAATTTTTTGTTGAACAGCCTTGCCGAAACCTTCTGTTCTGGAATTCTTATACAACTCTTCAACATTATTATAATCATCTGCTCTATGTCCAAAACCAATACCGGCATATTTTTCCATATTGGTGGCAAATTCACCGGCAGAAATTATTTCATGCGCGGGAAGGGCATATTCCAATCCCTTAATTGTAACCTTATCTATCGGGACATTTAATTTTTCAAATAATTCTTCAACATCTGCAAAATTATCAAACTTGTTAATATTGCCAACTTTTTGTTCGCTTAAATCAATATCTTCTAAATTCAAAAAATCTATATCAGATGAATGGGAAGCACTGTCTTTTTCGTCTTTCCCGGTCACGATATCCATGGCGTTTTGTATATTGGCAAAGGATTTAGCCAATATTCCTATACCGTCCAATGAAGATGCTACTGAAATAAATCCATATCTGGAAATCAGGCCGAATGTCGGAATATAGGCAAACAATCCGTTTTTCTGAGCTCCTGAATGTATGAGTCCTTTGTACCCGCCGGAAAAACCTGTAATGTTTTTGCTGTGCGCTACAGCTGCAGAGGTACCGAAACTGTTCTCCGTTTCACCCACACCGAATTCATCTGTAATCGTCTTGCCTACAATTACTCCTCCGGCTTGTTTAACTCTTTCTACAACTGTTGCATCGAAAGGAGGGATATAGTTTTCCAGCATCTTGGAATTTGCCGTGGTCCTAATCCCTTTAGTAGAAATTTGATCGGCAAATACCACCGGAAATGGATTTTTATTATTTTCCAAAGCTTCCAGCGCTTCGGTCTTTGTGATGGTTTTATACGCATTGATCTTTTCATTTTCTTTTTCTATTTTGGAAAAATAATCTAAATATTTTTGTTTAATGTTCACAATATCCTCCTTCCTAATTTTCTTCAATAATTCTGGGAACCAGTATATATCCGTCTTTTGTAGTATCTGTACCTCTGAATAATTCATCTTTGGTGAATTCAACTTTGACTTGATCTTTTCTGGTTGAGTTTACAATCGGATGGACATTGATCGTTGGTTGATAATTATCAAGATCCAGTTGTCTTAAATCTTCAGTAAGCTTTACTAAATCATCAATATGTTTTTTGAAATCCGATCCGGAAACGGAGTCAATATTTAACATGGACATCTCGGCATAGCTTTGGATATCGACAGTTTGCTCAGGAGCGACTTTTTCCGAAACTACAGCACCCTTGATGGTACCGTCTTCAGACATTACGGCAATATTTAAATCCAGAAGTTGCTGTTCATCCACCGTACTGGGTGCATTGGTTAACGGACACTCAGCTTCTTTATTTTTGGGAAAAGCAATTACTTCTCGGATACTGTCCTCTTGGGCCATAAGCATAATCAGCCTGTCCAAACCGAAAGCAAACCCGCCATGCGGAGGAGCTCCGTATTGGAAAGCCTGAAGTATATGACCGAAACGCAGATCAATTTCTTCATCACTAATTCCTAACAACTTAAACATTTTTTCCTGAATATCCGGACGATATATTCTTAAAGAACCGGATCCCAACTCAATACCGTTTAAAACTACATCATAAGATTCAGCTCTGATGCTCAACGGATCAGTGTCCATTTTTGATAAATCTTCCGGTGCAGGCATAGTAAATGGATGATGCATCGCAACGTATCTGTTTTCATCTTCGGAATATTCAAATAGCGGAAAATCGACCACCATCAAAAATTTGAAATCATTTTTTCTTCTCAGTCCGAATTTATCGCCGATATCTAATCGCAGCTGACCGAGAGTTTTGCAAACGACCTCTAATGTGTCGGCACAGAATATTAAAAAATCTCCCGGTTCGACCGCCATTTTTTGCAAGAGAGCTTCCATATCTTCTTCAGAAAAATATTTGGTCAAAATAGTTCGTAAATTCCTGTTTTCATCTATTCCGATCCACGCCATACCCTTTGCACCATAAGAAATAGCTTTTTCTGTCAATTCTTCTATTTCTGTTCTGGGGAGTGCATTACCACCTTTAATATTGATAGAGCGAACTACACCGCCTGATTTTAAAGTGTCGGTAAAAACTTTAAAGCCGGAATTTTTAACTTCCGACGTCACATCAACTATTTTCATGCCGAAACGCAGATCAGGCTTATCCGAACCATATGAATCCATGGCTTCCTGATAAGTCATTCTCGGAAACGGCTCTTTGAAATCAATTTGCAGAACATCTTTAAAGACTTTTTTGAATAAATCTTCCAATGAATCCAAAATTTCTTCTTTACTTAAAAATGAAACTTCCAGATCGACTTGAGTAAATTCAGGTTGCCTGTCGGCTCTTAAATCCTCATCTCTGAAACATCTGGCAATTTGATAATATTTGTCAAATCCCGCTGCCATCAGCAACTGTTTAAAAACTTGGGGTGATTGCGGCAGAGCATAAAATTCTCCAAGATGGGCTCTGCTGGGCACTAAATAATCCCTGGCGCCTTCCGGGGTACTCTTAGTTAGAATGGGAGTTTCCACTTCCAGAAATTCATGTTCTTCCAAAAAACTTCTGATACTTTTCAATGTTTTATTCCGCAACAGAAAATTTTGATACATTTTGGGACGTCTGAGATCCAAATATCTGTACTTCAGCCTTAAATCTTCTCTGACTTCCACATTGTCATCAATAGGAAACGGTAAGGGTTTTGCTTCGGATAATATTTCAAATTGTTCCGCCATTAATTCTACTGTTCCGGTAGGGATTTTAGGATTATAAGTTTCTTCATCCCTTTCCCGCACTGTACCGGTGACTGTTATGATATATTCAGATTTTAATCTCTCTATTAATTTAAACTGTTCTTCAGTAAAATTTTGCAAATTAAAGACAACTTGCAGTACTCCACTTTTATCTCGCAAGTCAACAAATATAACACCACCCATATCTCTGGTGGTCTGTACCCAACCCATGGCAGTCGCTTTACAATCTATATCAGATTCTCTAACTCTTCCGCAATAATGACTTCTAGAAAAGTCTTTCATGTTATTTCACTCCTTCAGATTGGTCGTCAGACTAAACGACCTCTCGCATCACGCCTAAATCCTACTGTGCAGAACAGTATTACTCAACCAATCTATTTTAGCATAGATTTCTGGTAATCCAATATATTAATCTCTTTAAATGCATTTAACAATTGGCTGCAAAAACTGTATTAAAATGTCAGTGCAGTATAAAATCTCTCAATTTGAGAAAGATACATTAGTTTATGAAAGGGAGATTAGTTTTGAAAGAGAAAATTTTAACGGTAAATAATTTACAAAAAATATATGAGAGTGGTGATGTAAAAAATCATGTTATAGAAGATTTTAATTTGGACATCTATAAAAATGATTTTACCGTTATCATGGGTCCATCCGGTTCCGGTAAATCTACGCTTCTTTATTGTTTAGGAGCTATGGAATCAATCACAGATGGCGAGATTATTTTTGAAAACAAAGATATCAGCAAATTAAAAAATAATGATCTCAGCGAATTGAGATTGAATAAATTCGGCTTTATCTTTCAACAAATCCATCTGGTATCAAATTTAAACTTATTTGAGAATGTAGCACTTCCGGGTCTGGCCGGACCAAATAGAACAAATGATGCAGTATATGAGACCGCAAAAAATCTTTTAGCAAGATTTGGCATAGGTGATGCAGCAGCTAGATTACCTTCTCAAGTTTCCGGTGGAGAACAGCAAAGGGCAGCGATAGCAAGAGCCTTGATCAATCAACCGACAATAATTTTTGCTGATGAACCTACAGGGGCATTAAATCAAAATAATTCGCAAATTGTGATGGATCTGTTTTCCGAATTAAACAATTCCGGACAAACGATTGTCCTTGTCACTCATGATAAGAAAGCTGCTCTAAGGGCAAATAGAATTGTTTATATCATAGACGGTTCAATTGTCAGCGAATTAAAATTGGAGCCTTATCAAGCTTCGAACTTAAAAGAGAGAGAAGAAACCGTAAATGATTGGCTCGTTTCAATGGAATGGTAATTTTGGAGAATAATGATGAAAGCTTTATGGGTTTTAATTAAAGCACAATTTAAGAATAAAAAAAGCAACTATATAAGTATCTTTTTTATTGCACTTCTGATTGGTTTACTGCTTTCTCTAAGTGTAAGTATGATAGTCAATGTGAACAATACAGCTACCGATGCGGCTAAAGCCTCAAATATCGGTGACTATTTTATGATGTTTGTCGTAAACTATGTGCCGACTGATGAAGACTTCGAAAATTTGAACCAAATGGAGGAAATTAAAAGTATAAGAGTTCCGGAAAAGGTCAGAGTAATTGGGGAGTATGGCAACATCAATAAAAAAGATAATGAAAAAATATCTCTTGAGAAAGATCCGGCTTTTTATGCATATAGATCAGATTTCATGCCGTTTAGGATTTTGTCAGAAGATAAGAAATCTTATCTTCCACCTGATCAAGTTAAAGCGCCTGAAAAAGGTGAAGCCTATGTTCCGATATCTTTTATTGCCCAATTTGGTGTCGAAATTGGCGATACCTATCATTTAAAAACAGCTGAAGAAGATTTTAAATTCAAAATCAGCGGCTTGGTAGAAGATCTGACTCAAACAAATATGATTTCTATTGGTGAGCACAATATATATTTAAATGAATCAGATTTTAACCTACTTAAGCAAGTTTCGAAAAAAAATCCTGAACAATTTCATTTTAACTATATGGTATATTTTGATGTCAACGAAGAGTTTGAAACTGTCCCGATGAATGAAATGTTTAAGCGAGTTCAAGAAAAAACCGGTTTAAGAGATAAAGCAATATTTTCCGGTACTGATGATTTGTTGATATTCTTTGCATCAATAATTTCTTATATCATCATATTTGCAATCCTGATTTTTATAATAATTATGTTTATCGCAAGCCTATTAATCTCAAACTTTAGTGTAGCAAGTTCGATTGAAGAAGAATATAAAAATATAGGAGTTCTGAAAGCTATCGGATTAAAAAACCGCTCTTTCAATTTGGTATATATCTTTTCATATATTTCAGCCATGATCTTAGGGTTTGTTGTAGGCCTACTGCTCTCGATACCTTTATATAATATGGTTACGCCTTATTTATTTGATGTGACAAGTATGCTGGCTACTAATCAAATCGTTATATTACCAACTCTTATCGGATTTCTGATTTTCGTATTAATAATGCTTGTGTTTTTATTAATCCAATTAAGAAAGATTGGAAAAATTGTTCCGGCAAAAGCTTTAAGAGAAGGAAAACAAGCAAATTATTCCTCTTCCGGAGTCAAAATAAAATTGTCAAAACCAGTATTGAACTTAAAGTTATCAATCAAGCAATTTACATCTTCGGCAAAGAGTTATATCGGCTCTACTTTTGTGGTAGCTTTCTTATTTTTCTTTGTACTGGTTAGTCTTTCTCTGACTACTGTTATGACTCCGGATCGAATGATGACAGAATTTTGGGGCTTTGATTGGGATCTGATTACTATCTATGATAGTCATGAAGAATATGAAGAAAATAATCAGCAAATCAGAAAAATTATTGAGGAAGACGTCGAAATAAATGATTCATATCTTGTTTATCAATTGCCGATATCAACACTTGATCAAAATGTCGGAGCTTTCATCTTGGAAGAAAAAGATATGGATCAAATGACAAGTATTTTGGCAGGACGTGCTCCTCAAGACGATGCGGAAGTCGCTATCACCAAGATTTTAGCTGATAATGCCCAAATCCAAATTGGTGATTCCATAGAAGTTAAATATAATGATAACACGGCCGATTTTGTTGTAACGGGCTTGTTCCAAACCATAAATCAAGCAGGACAAGCGGTGACGTTTGCGGATTCAGTTATTGAAAAATTAGCAATTAGTGATAAAAATTTATATATACAAGAATACTATATAATTGATAATCAAGATAAAGGAAAAGATATTGCAAAAAATATCAATGAACAGCTACCGGATATTGAAGTTCAAAATGTTGTGGAAATGTGGGAATCTTATGGACTAATGGCAGCAGGATTTGATTATCTTGCAGTACTGATATTAGTATTGTCCATAGTTTTTGCGATCATTAGCAGCTTTATCTTAGCTGAAAAAATATTTTCTAAAGAAGAGGCGGATTTTGGTGTATTAAAAGCGATAGGAATCAAGGTTAGCTCAATTAGACGAATCTTTTCATTACGATTTATCTTAATTGGATTGCTCGGACTAATTCTAGGGTTTTTGTTGTTTTTATTTACCGGCAACTCTATTTTAAGCAATATGTCACTTTTATTGGGTCTCAGTCAAATACGAGTTATTTTACCAAAATCTTTAGTTATAATAACAAGTCTCTTATTGGTGTTTGCTTTTTGGTTGATTGCACATTTTGTCTCAAGGAAAGTAAAAAAATTAGACGTAAGAAATTTAATTAATGAAATTTGAAACCGTAATCTTAATTATTGAGAGCAAAAAAATAATTAAAAATCTTATCATTGACAAAATTGTAAATCTTTTAGTTTTATCTGATAAATATAAGAATTATATGGTGTGTTTTAATTTATCAGAAGATAGGATTCTTAACTAATTTAGACAAATATTTTCAAAATAATAAAATCGCTTGTATAGTATATGTATAGTAGGTAATAATTAGAAAAACCAAGACTCGTTACCTGAAAAAATTAATACTCGCGAATTATGAGAATTGTTATCATGAAAAACTTTAAGTTATAAATATGGGCGAACGATTTTTATTGCCTTTGTAATTATCGGAATATTGTTTTTGATCGTAGCACAGTGTGGTTTTTCGAAAATTGTCCAGTTGATTTTAATGATTATTGATGCAGCGTATATTCTGGGTGGATATATTTGGATGTTTATTCTGTATAAGTGTCCGCACTGCTATACTGGATTGCATTTTGGTCGTAGCTTGCCAAATTATTGTCCTTCTTGCGAAAAAAGATAGTATAATTTGTTGCATATGTTTAATATTTATTGAAATTTATGTTGTTAAAACATGATGGGAGTATCGATGATTTTTACTTTATTGAATAGAGATGAATTTGATGATTTTTCAAGAGTCCATGCTGCTAGTGCATTTGTTCAAAGTAAGCCGATGGCGGAATTACTTGAATTGCAAAAACGCAAAGTGCTGATCTTCGGTGTAAAAGAAAATAATCAAATTATTGCTGCAGGTTTATTTTCTTTAAGAAAAATCTTCGGTCCATACAATATTGGCCATTGTAATCAAGGTCCTTTAATCGACTGGACAAATCAAGAACTTGTAAAATTCTTTTTTCAAAACTTAAGACAGGCATTAAAGTCTTATAAGTGTATAAATTGTGTGATAACTCCGAATTTTGAAGTGTATCCGCGTGATATAGACGGCGAGATTTGTGGGAAAGATAACAATCTGAACATAATTGATTATCTGAACCGAATTGGCGTAAAACATCAGGGTTACGATAATAGTGCGATTAACGGTGTGGGACGTTGGTTTTTCTATAAGGACTTTTCCGGGCTTAGCCACGAACAGGATTTATTAGATAGTTTTGATCATGCAACAAGACAGAATATAAGAAAAACAATCAAAAACAATCTAAGCGTAAATTATGATGGAGAAGAGCGTTTAGTGAAATTTGTCAATCTTATGGAAAAAACTGCCGCCCGCCGTGATTTTGATGATAGAGGATTGAGTTATTACCGGAATTTAAAACAAGCATTTGGTGAATCTGCTCGTTTATATTTGGCGGAGTTAAACATTGATGCCTATAAAGATGGAATAAATCAAGAAATTTCTGATTTTAATACCGAAAGAGCGGTCTTACAAGAACGTGTAGATCAAAAAATGGCCTCAAAGAAAACCAAGAACAGAATTGATTTAATTGACCGAAATCTAGCCAATCTCTTTTCAAAATTGAAAGAAATTGATGACTTATCTGCGGGTGAGAAAGAATTGATTCTCGCCGGTATTATTTACATAAAATACGGTAATGAAATGACCGCTTTATTTGGCGGCAATGATGAGCGATATTTCGGATTTAACGGTGCACATGCCATTCATTGGACAGTTATGTCCAACATGTTAGGTACCGATTGTACCAGATTTAATTTTTACGGAACTTCCGGAAAATACAGCGGCGCGGAAGACGACGGCAACTACCGTTTCAAAAAAGGTTTTGGTGGTCGTGTTGTGGAACAACCCGGCAACTTTGTATTGGTTGTTAACTCTTTTATGAACTGTTTATATAATATTGCAAGAAAAATTAAATAAATTTGTTACAAGAAAAATTAAATAAATTTTGCTAAAAAATTTAAATTCAACTCAAATTCCGGAATTAATTGTTCTAATTTACCGTCAAATTTTTTCTTATATTGATAAATATTATAGCCTTTCGATTCAGGATCATTAATGCCGTAAGTTCCATAAAAATTAAATCGATAGATCCCTTCGGCAAAAGCGGATTCCATAAGTTTATAATAAATAACAGAAGTAGGGCTGAAGCGTTCAAACTCTTCATATTGTGCCATCTCTAATACAGTGATTTCGTTGGAATTTTTTATAGCTAAACATCCGCCGATATCAATGATGCCTGCTGTTGCGGGGATATCTTCGATATCTTTTAATCTATTGTTAATGCCGTCTAATATTTCCTGTTCTGCTCCCAGCTTGTTTTTCATTTTTCTGGATAATGGAGCCTGATTATTAATCGTTTTAATATTTTCCTGAATCTCCCTTTTCTTATTTTCTTTCTCTTCACGATATTTTTTAATATCAAGTGAGGCTATTAAAAATAAAACTTCATCAATAGGCGAATAACCTTGAAAAATGCTTTGATAATATGCCAAGTTGCGAGCAGAGGTATCATTTTTTTCAGCAGAAGCACATTCAATTTTATAGTAACGTTCCAGTTCATCATATGTAACAGGTGAGATTTTAATATCATATTGAAGTGCTTTTTTAATTAATCGTTGCAAATTTGGCTGAAATGATTTAACAACGTCATCGAAAGTATCAAATTCTGACAGGTCTTTTACGAACATCAGATTAACAAGTCTGGTATAGTCGATTATTGGGTCTGATTGAGAAAAACCGAATTCTTTAAATAAATTCTCAATCTGAGAATTGTCAATTTTAACAGGAGTTTCTTCAGTGTATGAAAATCCAAGAATATATGGATTGATCCTTATTTTAGCTATTCTCTTTCTTCGACAAAATTTAACAAACTGCTTTATAAAAGAAGATAGGATCTCACGATTTGAATAGTCAATTAAAAAACCGTAATTTACATTCATTGTTCTGATAAATCTTCGATTTAAAGAAACAAAACACAAGGTAGCAGCGATGAGATTTTCATTTTCATCGAATAAACCCAATGCATAATTTTCGATATTCCTTATTGACTGAGATTCAGCCATGCCACGACTTTGAAAAAAATTGTATAATGGATGTCCGACTGCAAATTCTTGAAATTCTCCCAGACTTATTTCTTTTAAGTACATTAATGCTCACCGTAACCTTTTAAGCAGATATGCTATAATAATAAACAATTATAGCAGATAGCAAATAAACCTGCTTATCGGGAGACTGATTATTAAAAATCATTCTTGACATGAAAAAATAATAAATATAGAATGATATAGCTTGCCCGAAGAAGGCTTTTTTTAATTACCCAAAAATAATTTTAATTAAGTTTAATTAATAAAAGATAATAGGGCAATGGCACTCAGGGTAATCGGAGGTGAATGGAATGGCCAGCACAGGTCCAAGAGATAAAATTACACTTGCTTGTTCAGAATGCAAACAACGCAACTATGACACGAAAAAGAATAAACTGCATACACCTGAAAAATTAGAAATGAAGAAATTCTGTCCATTTTGCAGAAAACATACACTTCATGTTGAAACAAAATAAAAAATGATTTAATTATCTTTAAATCAGGAAGGATATTATATGGCTTCGCGTAAAGGTAAAAAAAAGCAGGATAAAAAAGAAAAAAAGCCGGGTATAGGCAAACGTATTAAAAATTTCTTTTCAGATATTAAAGCTGAGCTGAAACGTGTTACATGGCCTGACCGTAAACGTCTAAAATCAAATACCGGAACGGTAATTGCGATTATTCTATTGGCAACCATAACGATTTTTATCTTTGATACGGTTATTTCTTCTGTACTTAGTGGTACCGGTTTCTATTCATATGATCCAAAAACTGAAATTACGGAAACTGTTGATGAAACAGGTGAGGATAGCGATATAGTTGTTGAGCCCGAAACCGATGAATCTGAAGTTGCCCCGGAATCCGAAACTGATGCAGAAGATAATACAGATTCGACTGAATGAGTGGTGATAAGATGAGTTCCAATCAAGAGCAAGAAGCTCGCTGGTATGTCATACATACTTATTCCGGTTATGAGAAAAAAGTTAAAATGACCTTGGAGATGATTGTTGAGAATCGTGAACTGCAAGGTTTAATTCAAGAAATTTCAATTCCTACGGAACAAGTTGTTGAAATAAAAGACGGCAAGAAAAAGACTTCTGAAAAGAAGCTTTATCCGGGTTATGTTTTGATTAAGATGATCTTAACAGATGATGTTTGGTATATTGTAAGAAATACCAGAGGTGTAACCGGGTTTGTTGGGCCGTCAAGTACGAAACCGGTTCCGTTAACTGAAGAAGAATTGATGATAATGGGTCTGGAATCAGACTGGGAGCCGATAATCGATTATGGTGAAGGCGATTCAGTCAAAATCATTCATGGTCCATTAGACGGATTTGTTGGTACTGTACAGGAAATCAATATAGATAAGAAAAAAGTTACGGTTTTGGTTTCAATGTTCGGTCGGGAAACTCCGGTAGAATTAGATTTAACTCAGATTTTAAGAATTTAGATCTTAAAATCCGGGCAAAAACAAACAAAAATTAAAACTAAGAGTTTTAAACAGATATTTTTAAACTAAGAATTTAGATTAAAATAAAATCTGATTAAAATAGAAAAATTAAACATCCAAAAAATGGGAGGTGGCAAAATGGCCAAAAAAGTTGAAGCAGTTGTAAAATTGCAAATTCCGGCAGGACAAGCAACGCCAGCACCACCGGTAGGACCAGCGCTTGGACAACACGGATTGAATATTGCTCAATTCGTTAAAGAATTTAATGAAA
>JAAYNE010000030.1 GCA_012521015.1 Clostridiaceae bacterium
AAAAACACATTGACATATTCCCACGTACAGATGGTTTCTAAAGTGGCCCGCAGACATCAATTCCATCAACTCGACCCACGTTGAGAGTTGTGTATTGATAACAAGGAATGAAAAGTAGCATGGCTGAAAAGGCTGTAGATATGGGGTTTATAGATTTTAAGTGCAATAATATAGACTAAAAAATATGCACATTTTTTGGTTCTCGGAAACAAGTCCATGAGGTCGATTTTGAGTGCGACAGAGCAGATTAGATGTCGGCGCTTCACGACAGAGCAGGTCAGATGTCAGGGGTTAGTGACAGAGCAGAATAGATGTTTTTTAAAAAATACAGGGTTGTGAGAGCAGGTTGGATGTCGGCGTATAAAAGCTGCACGTAATCGTGGAATAAAAGAAAATGGGAAAATAATATGAAGAGTCGTTTAAAGCCTTAATTGCATCCTTTATATCAGGTTTTATAGAAATTTATTTAGGGAGATTTCTGATGGGTTATTTTATTATTTCAGCAATCGAAGAAATAAACCAGATTGAATAATGCCATATTATTCTCATTACAGATATGTAAGAAACTAAAATAGAAGTTTATTAGAAATGAGTATATGAAACATATGAGCGATGAAAGTATTAGAAATGCATGGCATGAACTAGAAAAATATTTTGGGCCGGACTATTATGGACGGAATACAGCTTTAAAGAACAAAGCTCAAATATATGCTAATTTGGTATTAGAAACAAATGATATTGATAGAATAAAAGAACTCGGCAAAAGACATTTGAAATTAGTGGCTGATAAATTGCTTGATGGAGAACAATTTAGCAAATTTCTAAATCATGTAATTCGTTATGAGAGATTCTTGTAGCTTTATAAGTAAGACGTAAAGATAGAAATTCACCATTTTCTTATGATTGTTATTTGTATTTCGAGGTATAAAATGTTACACATTTAAAAAAGGCACCCTTGGGCAATCTAAAAGTATCACTTTTAAGGAGGTGGTACTTTGAAGAAAAATTATCTTGCAATTTTAATATTGGGATTATTAGTAATTTCACATCCTCTCTTTAATTCTTATGTTTTTGAGAATAATTTTGAACGCGATCAAAAACCACCTGATAATAATGTTGAGGTAATTATAAATACGCTATCGATAGGAGCAATACAACAAGTTGAATGGGATGAATTGTCTTGCCAAGGAAGACTATCATTTTTAGAAAGATTAATTATGCTTAATTATGTGCCTCAGATTAAAGAGGCAGTGGATAAATATTATGAGGACATAAGAGGATTTGATTTAGAGAAAATCACAGATGTAAGAGTAGTAGCTCCCTATGAATATGAAGTAACAATACAAATATCAACTTATGTTGGAGCACACAATCCACCTAAAGGAATAGATGTTGTAACAATACGTTTTAAAAAACTAAGCGATGGAGTAGTAGTTAATTATCAGCATATAGATGAGTATTAATTCATATTCTTCTTAAAACATGAATTATAAAAAATAAAAGCTTCCCTCAAAAACTCCGGCTTATATAGCAATGCAAGACACCCTACGATTTAACTTTCGTAGAGTGCCTTGCCAGCTTCCAGTTTTATTCTTCCACATCGACCGTCAAACCGGACTTAAATTCTACAGTGAATTTATCCTCGTAGACGGTAACCTTTTCAATCAGTCGCCGGATGAGTTGCTCATCGTATTCAGTGATAGTGGTGGGTTGGTTACGCAGGAATGCGCTCATATCAGCTATGCGCTTTTTGAGTTCATCCCGGTTGGCGTTTTCAATCATCAGTTTTTGCTTCTGGTCACGCAGTTGATGGATTTCCTCGGCGACATCTTCGTAGTCGGCTTTGGAACTGGCCAGCTTTAAAAGCTGCATTTGCAGTTCTTCCAGGCGTTCTTCGATGTTGGCCAGTGTCTTGTCGTTTCCCTGGTTTAAGACGGTTGCAATGTTATCCTGCAGAGTAGGAAGGAAAGTATCCTTGCCGCTCAAAGTATTGTTGATGGCGGTGACCAGTATTTGTTCGATAGTGCTTTCAAGTACCGTCCTGGCATCGCAGAAAAGGCCAGTATTCTCAAGTCTGCTTGCGCAGCGCCAGACGATAGATTTCTTACCACGGTTATTCCAGTGGACCCTGCTAAACACCTCGCCGCAGTTACCGCAGATAATCATTTGAGAGAAGCAGTGGTTGCTGCTGAAGGTTCTTTTCTTCCCATTCGGGCTGGTGTGAACAATACGGCGTCGAATAAGTTCTTCTTGTACCTGCATGAAAATTTCACGCGGGATAATGGGCTCATGGTTATTCTCTACATAGTATTGAGGAACAAGGCCGCTGTTCTTAACACGCTTCTTTGTTAGAAAGTCAACCGTGTAAGTTTTCTGCAAAAGGGCATCTCCGATATATTTTTCATTTCGTAGGATATGGTTTATATTGCTGGTATGCCATCTTTCATTGCCTGCTCCGTTTAGAATGCCGTCGGCTTCTAAGCCGCGGGCTATTTTCAGCATACTGGCACCCTCGAGGTATTCTCGGTAGATACGTTTCACAACTTCGGCTTCTTCCGGAACAATGACTAGTTTCTTATTCTCATCCTTGGTATA
>JAAYNE010000031.1 GCA_012521015.1 Clostridiaceae bacterium
ACACCATCTTTCGGAGCAACTACTTCATTTTCTAATTTCATTGCTTCAATAATCAAAATAGTGTCTCCTTTTTTAACAGCATTTCCGGGGTTGACATTGACTGATAAAACTAAACCTTGTAATGGTGCTTCAATTAATTCAACATCTCCCGCTTCAGAGACTACGGGTGTCGCCGGAGCTGCAACTGTTTTTTGGCTAACTGCACCTTCTGCTATTTCTTCTACTTTGACAATATATTCTTTGTCACCTACTGCTACATGATATGTTTTCATTGTTCCTCCTAGACCATCTATTATAATATAATTAAAATTTAAAAATTGATTTACTTTGTACGCTCAACCGATACAACTTTGATATCACCGGCGATTTCATCTTTCGCTAAACAGGAAGCTACCAGCATTGCTACCATCCGTTCCTCATCATCCACAGCCGACGAAGTTGTATCCACATGATTCTGAGCACCTACTGCTACAGGTTTTTTAGTATTTTTTTCTGTGTTTTTAAAAGGGATAAATTTTAAAAGAGTAATAATAATTGATAATAACAATAAAAGTAAAAATACAATCACCATTGAGAATAAGGAAACTAATACTCCCTCCCCCATACTATATTTTTCCAGAATTATAATTAGAGTAGTCATCTGTTACCTCCTTAAGCTGTCGGCGGAACCATACGAAAAGCAATAGGTTCAGCGGAATTAGTAAGTTTTGTTTCACTTGTTTTATTGGAAGTTACGGAAACTTGATCAGATTTGGATTCAATCTTCAAATCTGAATCAGCATCCACAGAGTTAAAATAGAAGTTTCTCACAGGTTCCGGAAAAATGGTATAAGCGACAACTTCTTCTTCTTCCGGTTCTCTGCCTAAGAATTCTTGCATTGTCTTTTTATCCGTTTCATAAACAAATGGCAGATCTTCCGGCGGAACAGCTTCTTTTTTCTCTGATTGCAGCATTATCTGATCAACAATATCCGGATTCAATTCGCCCGGTGCACGTCCATACAGTCCCTGAACATAATCTTTAATTTCATTCGGCACAATTTTGTAACGCTCGCCGAGCAAAACATTAAAAACGGCTTGTGTTCCGACCATTTGAGATAAAGGTGTAACTAATGGCGGATAACCCATATCTTTTCTGACTTTGGGTATTTCTTGTAAAACTTCATTTAATTTATCTGATGATTTTTGTTGTTCCAATTGACTTAACAGATTTGACAACATACCGCCGGGGACCTGATATTTCAAAATTTTCGGATTAGGAATTAGGGAACGTACACGTAGATCTCCCGATTCAATATATTTATCAACAATTGAATTTGCTAATTCATAAGCCTCATCCAAAGCTTCCAGATTCAGTTCAGTTTCCCGTCCTACCAACTTGGCAGCTTCGATTATTGTTTCATCAGCTAAATGGGATGTCCCCCCCGAGAAAGGCGAAATGCAGCCATCTACTACGTCGACTCCGGCTTTAATCGCTTCCTCCATCACTAAAGATGTTGCATTAGCGGTTGTATGAGAGTGCATATTTAACGGAAGGTCCGTAGCTTGCTTAATTGCCGAGACAAGATCATATGCTGTTTTTGGTGTAATTATCCCGGCCATATCTTTAATGCAAATCGAATCGGCACCCATATCTTCATAAGTTTTTACCAGTTTCACATAATAATCATTATCATGCACAGGGCTAACCGTATACGCAATTGCCGCTTGTAAATGTCCGCCATGCTTTTTGGTAAATTTAAATGCATTTCTTAAATTATTCGGATCATTCAAAGCATCAAATACGCGCAAAATATCAATGCCGTTTTCAATTGTCAAACGAATAAAACGTTCCAGAGTATCATTATCATAATGACGATATCCTACAACATTTTGTCCTCTGAGTAACATTGATAATTTGGTATTGGGTGTTGCCTTATTAATTTCTCTAAGATTTTCCCAAGCACTTTGATTTAAAAAGCGATAAGCCGAATCAAATGTTGCTCCGCCCCATACTTCCAACGAATAAAAACCGACTTTGTCCAAAGCACTGACAATGGCAAGAATATCTTCCCGTTTCATACGTGTTGCTAAAATAGATTGATTGCCATCACGTACAGTAACATCTTGAATTCCTAGTTTGCTCATTTTGACCTCTTTGCTAAATTTATCGTGAATAAAAACCGATAAACAACCTATAAAAATTCATTACAGATTATAACATCAAATAATAAAATCTTCCACTCGCATTGTTAATAGCTCTAATATTGTATGTTAGTTGTATGTTAGAGCTGATGTTTTCATAATATTTCTAATGTTATGGATATATTTTATTTCTTACTTATATATGGAAATATGGAAGTGCCTGTCTATATTAATTTCTCATACTATGGATAGGTGCGGGAATCCGACCTCCACGTTCAATAAAGCGTGTCGAACCATGCAGGTTTATGTTCATAATTGGAGCTTCTCCCCATAAACCACCATAAACGACCTTATCACCTGCAACTTTTCCCGGAACCGGAATAATTCTCACTGCAGTCGTCTTATTATTGAATACACCAACCGCCATCTCATCGGCAATAAGACCCGAAATTATCGTAGTCGGTGTATTTCCCGGAATTGCAACCATATCTATTCCGACAGAACACACACAAGTCATTGCTTCGAGCTTTTCAAGATTAAGTGCTCCTGATTCAACCGCCGCAATCATACCCTCATCTTCGCTGACCGGAATAAATGCCCCGGAAAGACCTCCTACATGAGATGAAGCCATGGTACCACCTTTTTTTACAGCATCATTCAACATCGCCAAAGCTGCTGTTGTTCCCCAGGCTCCACAAGTGTCTACGCCGATTTCTTCCAAAATACGTGCGATCGAATCTCCGACAACCGGAGTTGGTGCTAAGGATAAATCAATTGTACCAAACGGTACATTCAGACGTTCAGCAGCTTGTTCCGCAACTAATTGACCTACCCTTGTTACCTTAAATGCCGTACGTTTAATTGTTTCAGCGACTTTATCTAAAGACTGTCCTGACACTTCTTTTAAAGCTGCTAAAATTACCCCGGGACCGCTAACTCCGACATTAATGGCACATTCAGGTTCACCTACCCCGGTAAAAGCACCTGCCATAAACGGGTTGTCATCCGGAGCATTAGCAAAAACAACCAATTTCGCACAGCCGTAAGCATCTTTATCCTTAGTCAACTCTGCACATTCTTTGATTATTTTCCCCATTAAAGCAACAGCGTCCATATTGATCCCGGACTTAGTTGAAGCAAGATTAATCGAAGCACAAACTTGGTCTGTTTCTGCTAAAGCTTGAGGTATTGAATCAAATAATTTTAGATCAGAATCGGTAAATCCTTTTTGAACCAAAGCTGAAAAGCCGCCGATAAAATTGACACCAATTGCTTTAGAAGCTTTATCCAATGCCTCGGCAAAACAGAAATAATTATCGATGTCGGATGCACCGGCAACTAATGAAATTGGTGTAACGGAAATTCGTTTATGGATGATTGGTACACCGAACTCACGGCTAATTTGATCTGCAGTATCTACAAGATGTTCTGCCTGTTTTGTGATTTTATCATATATTTTTCGACAAGCTGTTTCAGCAGATTCAGCAGCACAATCCAATAAATTGATTCCCATAGTAATTGTTCGTACATCAAGATGCTGATTACGAAACATATTTATGGTTTCTAAAATTTCGAAATTTTCAAACATAATTCACCACATTCATCATTTAAATACGTTGCATTGCATTAAAAATATCTTTATGCTGGATCCGAATTTCTAAATTCATTTCTTCGCCTAAAACTTTGAGTTCTTCTCTGATCTTTTCGAAAGCATATGTACTGTTGATCGTATCAACTAACATAATCATCGTGAACATATCTTTAAGAATCGTTTGTGAAATATCCGAAATATTTATATTTAATTTTGCCAAAACTGCGGTTACACCGGCAATGATACCTACTCGATCTTTTCCAAGAACTGTAACAACAGCATTATAATTTACCGACTGACTCATTCTTTCACCTCAACAATATCAATTTATAATGCAATACTATAACATTTTCCGATTTCGATTACACCTTTGAAATATTTTAATCAAAAAAAGTCAAAATGGATCAAAGTGATAACTTTTGTCATACATTAATTTTTTAGATTATTTAAATCCATAACAATTTTATTTTATGCGAAATTATTTTTGATTTTAATTATTATATAGTTATAATAAATACATTAAATAAATGACAATAATATCTGACTATAAAAATGAAGTTCAAACAATTGTTTAAAAACACAGTACTGTTTGCTAAAAAATTAAAAGAGGTTTTTATATCTCTTTTTAATTTTCAACTTGACAGGACGAATAAGATTGACATGAGGTCGCCATGAACAAAAAAAGAGTACAAAGAATTTTTATTCTAATTTTAGCAATTATTATGATTGCCGGAACAATTATATCTATATTCAGATTTGGTTTATAGGCGTGCTTCAAGTCTTTCTCTAACCGCAGTTAAAAATTCTTCAGTATTCACTTTTTGTAGATCGTTGCCCTCAGCTACACTTATTAAATCACCGGTCATGATTCCGTCTTCAATTGTTGCAACTGATGCTTCACACAAGATTGTGCCAAAGTGTTCTAATTCCGGTAATTTGTCCAGCTCACCACGTTTTCCTAAAGCACCGCCCCAAGCAAAAATTGTTGCCATCGGATTGGTTGAAGTTTTTTCTCCCTCACGATATCTGTAATAATGCTTGGTTACAGTTCCATGAGCAGCTTCATACTCACACGTTCCGTCCGGTGCCATCAAAACAGAACTCATCATTGCTAAGCTGCCGAAAGCTGCAGAAATCATATCGCTCATTACATCACCGTCATAGTTTTTGCATGCCCAGATATAGCCACCTTCCGATCTGATTACTCTGGCCACTGCGTCATCAATTAAAGTATAGAAATATTCAATCCCAGCTTTATCAAAAGCCTTTATATATTCTTTCTCAAATATCTTTTGAAAAATTTCTTTGAAAGCACCGTCATATGTTTTAGAAATCGTATCTTTAGTTGAAAACCAAAGATCCTGTTTTGAATCCAAAGCAAAACGGAAACAGCTGTGTGCATATTTTTCAATAGAATCTTCAAGATTATGCATACCTTGAATTACAGCTTTTCCCGGAAGTTTTTCGACTAATTTTGTTGTAATATCACCGGAATCACCGACAAAAGTCAAAAATGTCGTACCGGATTCTTTTGTGCGAAGTTCGGCATTTTTATAGACATCACCATAAGCATGACGAGCAATTGTAATTGGTTTTTTCCATGGCTTTACAACTGGAGAAATATTATTCACCATAATCGGTGTGCGGAAAATTGTACCGTCTAAAAGTCCTCTAAGAGTCGCATTCGGACTTGGATGGAGAGTTTTAAGATTATATTCTTCTTGACGTTGGGCATTTGCGGTTATAGTTGCACATTTAACACCCACACCATATTTTTTACAAGCCAATGCTGCATCCACAGTAATCTGATCATCAGTTCTGTCGCGCTCAGTTAAAGACAAATCATAATACTCACTTTTCAAATCAACAAAAGGTAGAATCAACTGATCTTTAATCATTTGCCAAATTACTCTTGTCATCTCATCGCCATCTATTTCAACGATCGGTGTTGTCATCTTAATTTTCTGCATATATTAATACTCCTGATCCAATTAGTTTTTTATAATAAAGAAACTTTATATTTACTATTCACTATTCTTGATATAGTTTATAAATTCTTTTCTGTACATACCGGAGATTTAAGTTACTACTTCTTCTGCCTGAAATTGTTTTCTCTTCTCCGAATAATTTCTTTGACAAGATCATCCATTTCTTCGTCGAATACATATTCAGAAACGATACCCGTACTAATGTCAAAGTATAATCCCAGCAGTTTAAGCGTTCCGGCATTGACTTTTTCCTCAACAAAGTCGTAGGTCATCAGATTATCAAGTTGTTGAACCATATTTAATTTTTCGAGCTTCACCAACTGTTCAGTCTCAGACAATTCCGGGTAATTATCCTTGATACAATCTCGGATCAGGATGCTTTGTCGAATCCATTCCGAAGTGTACGGTAATTTTTCTTCATAATCCTGAACATGCATCATTGCTGCACAACCGCCACAATTGGAGTGTCCGCAGACAACAATGTTCTCCACACCTAACACTTTAACAGCGTATTCAATTGCGGAGATGACTGAAGGATGGTTATCAGGCTCTTTATCTCGCGGTACAATATTCGCAATGTTACGGATATGAAAAATTTCACCCGGATCAGCTTGTAAAATCTTCTCCACATCTATGCGCGAATCAGAGCAAGTGATAAATAACGTATGTGGATTTTGTGATGCTATAATTTTGTCGTATTTTTCTTTATTGATGTCGTACTCGGTCTCTTTAAACTGTTTTAATCGTGTACTTAAATCCATTATCTAGATCCTTTCAGTTCTTGGTCACTTTTAAAAAATAAATTGTTTTACGTGTCACTAAAGTATAACAGTTTATGTTTTATTTTAAACTTTATTTTTTCATTGATAGTATGTGTGTACTACGTTCCCTGAGTTCAGCAATTTCTATACCGTACCCTTCTTCTGTTTCCTGTGGAGTTTCAAGGATAAAAGGTAAATGACGAAGTTGTGGATGCGTCAACACATTTATAATAGAATCCCAACCAATCTCTCCTTCACCAAGTAATTCATGTCTATCTTTACGAGCTCCTCGCGGATTTTTGCTATCGTTTAAGTGGATTGCATTAAGGTATTGAAGCCCGATGATTTCATCAAATTCTTGTAAAATACCGTCTATATCCTTTAAATCATAACCTGCTTCGTGAATATGGCAAGTATCGAGACAAACGCCTAAAGAGTCATCTTTATCGACATTTTTAATAATAGTGGCAAGTTCTTCAAAACAACTCCCTACTTCAGTTCCTTTTCCGGCCATAGTTTCTAAAAGGACTGTTGTTTGTAAAGGACGGTCAAGCATCCTTTTTAAATATTCAGAAATGAATGTAATGCCTTTTTCGATTCCTTGGCCTACATGTGATCCGGGATGAAAGTTATAATAGCTTCCCGGCAAATATTCCAAACGATCCAAATCTTCCCTCATGGCAATATCTGCAAATGCCAGAACTGATTCTTTACTTCCCGCCGGATTCATCGTATACGGGGCATGGGCTACAAGCGGACCAAATTCATATTTTTCAAGTTTTTCACGAGCTTTTTCCAAATCTTCCACATCTAGTGCTCGTGCTGAACCGCCTCGCGGATTTCGCAGAAAGAAAGCAAATGTATTTGCTCCCATTACCACAGCCCGATCAACCATATCCTCATATCCTTTGCCTACAGAAAGATGGGCTCCGATGTATTGTTTCATTTTCCATCCTCATCTACTGCTTTTGAATTTAATTCCGACTTTTTCCCGAGAAGAGTGCCACCACAATATTCGCAGGTTTTAACACGCCCTTTCAGAATCATTGTTTTTGCTCCGCAGTTCGGACAATCTATTTCTATGTATCGACCGCTATTTACAAACTTATTTTCCGCTAAAAGCACAACCAAATTATTTTCCCAATCTAAATGTATATTCGTTAAATATCCTTTTTTAATAAAACTTTCTATTTTATTTACGGGATCACCTATCGGAATTTTTTGGTTCATTTGTTGCATTTCTATAGATTCTGAAGATATACCATTTAAATATGAGGCGATAATTTTGGCATTTCTGAAATCTCTTTCCATTATTATTTCTCGAAAAATGGGTCTTGCAAAACCAAGTAAAAATAACAAGCCTAATAGAGCAGATTCCCATTTTCCTTCTTTCAGGAGACTAACTATTGCCATAATAATAATTATTTCCATAAAAGCACAAAAACCAAGGTAGATTTTTCTTGATTTAGATCTTTCTTTAACTTTGCTTGTTAAATATAAACTCATATACTTCCCTTCATTAATTCAAACTAACTCACATTATACCAAGTGCATTAAATTATTTCCGTATCATTTCAGGAAATATAGTTTGTATGTAATAATATCTTAGGACTTGTATTATTATTCCGGCTAAATATTAACGGTTACTTCTTATTGATGTCCGTTTTTTATGACCGGTAGAATTAAATTGGAGACAATCTGTACATTATTAACGTTTAGATGAAATCCTTACATTTACTCTATCAGATAAAAAACGGAAAGCTAATGTAAAATGGCATAGACGGAAAGCAAACTAAACTGGATCTAATAAGATGACATTTTTATTCACTCGCTTTTGTTTTCATATTTATTTTCCATGGAAACAACCTCTACATTATCAATTTCCAGCATTTGACCGACAAAAATCGGGATTTGAAGTTCGGTATCGACTATGAAATACAAGAAAGGACTCGTCAAATAGACTGTTTTTTCTTCGGGTTCCTCTATGGCTGTCTCTTTTTTCATTTCCACTGCTGTTGCAGCAGCAGCTTTCGTTCCCTCGGCATCAACTTCCAGAAATGTTTTATGTAAGATGCGGCTAATTACAATCGGATTAACACTTTCAAAACCGTTTGAAAAATCAGAATAATCAGCATTAAAAGCATCTGTCATTCCTAAGG
>JAAYNE010000032.1 GCA_012521015.1 Clostridiaceae bacterium
GATTCAGATTCAAAAACAACTGATAGCCAAGCTAATACTGCCAACAACACCGAAGACGGAGATTCCAAGGTTACAACATCGGATCAGAAACAAGATGACACCAAACAAGCCAACAAGAATGTTAAGGATACAAGTATTGATTTAATGGCTGATGTGAAAACACAAGATGTTCAACCTGATAGTGACTTGCAAAAAGCAGATTTCATGCAAAAATTCTCAGTCGAAATGTTGCAAAGCTTGACCAAAGATTCAGAAGAGAATGTTTTATTTTCGCCCTTATCGATTTATTATGCTTTAGGTATGACCCAAAATGCAGCGGCTAATAATACTTTGCAACAAATGACGGATGTATTGCGCAATGATCCAGCAACCTTGAATCAATATCTGTTTTCTTATGATTCTTTGTTACAACAGCAAGACGATAATGTAAAGTTAAACCTGGCAAATTCAATCTGGTTCAATACAGACACAGAGGAGAGAGTTCAGGTGAAACCTGATTTTCTCCAAACAAATGCTGATTATTATAATGCGGGTTTACGTGAGCTTAAATTTGATGATGCCGCAAAAGATATAATTAATGCGTGGGTCAATCATAATACAAACGAGATGATTCCGGAAATAATTGATGAAATTCCGGAAGATGCGATTATGTATTTAATTAATGCTTTAGCTTTTGAAGGTGAGTGGCAAGTTAAATATGAAGAGGAAGATATTGAGTCGGGATATTTCTATCCGAGTGAAAATACTTATCAAGAAGTCCAGATGATGAATTCTGAAGAAAACTATTATCTGGCAGATGAATTTGCACAAGGTTTCTTAAAGCCCTATAAAAATCCGCGATATGCATTTATGGCGGTGTTGCCGAACTATGATGTGAAATTGTCTGACTATATCGCAAATCTTGATGCTGACGCCTTTAGTAAATTGCTTGATTCAGTATCTGAAGAACCGGTTTTGGTAGGAATTCCCCAGTTCAAAACCGAATGCTCAACTGAATTGAGTGAAAAGTTTAAAGATCTGGGAATGACTGATGCTTTCGATGCGGATTATTCCGATTTTTCAAGCGGTTTTGAAAGTGTTAATCCGATTGTAATTAACAGGATTTTACATAAAACATTTCTGGAAGTTGATGCTGAGGGAACTAAAGCGGCCGCTGCAACAGCTGTAGAAATGGAGTGTACAATGGCAATACCTGAAGAAAAAACAGTTTATTTGACGAGTCCTTTCTTATATTTCATTGTCGATACCGAACTCCAAGTCCCGATTTTTGTTGGCCAAATGCTGGAAATTGATGATGTAGAGGTTATGACATTCGATTCTAAGTAAATTAATAAGTGAATAAAAATTAAGTTGAACTCGCGGACCGGCAATTAGCGAGATAAACAATAAAGGTTGTTAAATTGCCAGTTTGTTGTTTTACGATACTCGTCAGAGTTTTGTAGTTTTATGATGCTTGTCTGAATTTTTCTGTTTAAGGTTGCTTACTTCTATGAATAGGCAATCGGCAAAGCTGTTCGGTGCTCTCTTTTTGAATTGATTGCTTCTTCCTTTCTATATTCCGGATTTTATTGATTTTCTAAATCTTATTTTTATTGATTTACAAAACTATAGATGCGGACCCTTATTTCTTTTTTCTGATATAATAGAATTGGCTCAAAATTAGATCCTTTGTTTTTTGTTTAGTGTTTTTAATAATATTGCACAGAATTAGGTGAGCCTTTTAATTTTATTTAAGGTTAACTTAGCCTGAAAAATAAAATTTTCTCGAGGATTAAGGTTGGATTTCAACCGAAATTAGTAGTTAGGCACAATTCAAGAATTTGAAACAACTATTAGCGTAATTTAAGAATTTTCTAGAAGCATAATCACTATAAGGAGACATATGAGGTGAGGAAGAAAAATATTGCACAAAAAATAATGATTCTATTAGTTTTGTTTGTATTAGTTTTTGGAAGTGTTTTCACAGAGCAGGTTAAAGCTGAACCGCTTGATACGAACGAAGTCGAAAACTCTGAAGCTGCAGCAACTAAACCTGATTTATCGGCAACAGCTGAATCGGGTAGTATTGAGCTTGACGATGTTGAACCGGAACTTGAAATATCTGCAACAATAGCAAATGATTCAGATCAAGAAGCAGATCAGATAGCAAATAATAATGTGTCAACTGAAAGTGAAGTAACTACAGTCGTGACAGTAGATTCAACTAAGCCCGTAGAAGAAGTGGTTAAACAGCTAGAAGGAATAACTGAATCAGCGAAAGAACCAGCTGTTCCGGCAGAAGAAGCAACTGAACCTACGGAAGAAACTACTGAGTCTTCAGAAAAAACGACTGAATCGATAGAAGAAACAACTACTTTAGAAGAGGTAACTGAACCGGAAGATGAAGTAGCTGAATCAACTGGAGAAACTGAATCAACAAGGCAAATAAGTGACGACACGGAAGATTTGCCAGTGCTCAATAGTGAGCGAAAGATAGCTGTTAGGGCGGCAACGTTGCCTAAGCAAGAAGAATGGTTTCAAATTATGGATGCCCAGTTTCTTAATAAAACTGGCATAAACATGGACGATATGCACGGCTGGCAATGTGTTGATCTTGCAGACCATTATGCTGCCAGTATTTTCACCAATTCTAACTGGCGACAAACAATTAGAACAGGTAATGCCAATCAATTGTATGCTGGATCGAACGGTGAGTATTTTGAAAAAATACGCTATGGACAAGGTAATCCTCAGCGCGGAGATATTATTTTCTGGCATTATGGAAAAAACGGTCATGTTGCAATAGTTGCAGATTTTGACGGTAGCGGTATTTGGGTTTACGAACAAAATGTTGATTCACCATATAATGGCTCTACACCTGTAAGAAAGCGCTTTAAAACGAACTTGAAAGCGGGCTATTATGGAACACAATATAATCCATATGGTTGAATACGACCACGTCCGGAAAAAATTGTTGGTTATAACCAGCCGCCAGCAACCGGAAATTTAGATAGTCTTGTAACCGGATACTGGGTTGAAGGGTTGACAGCAACAGATGCAACTATTAGAACAGCATTCCATACGGCACAGCGTACGAGCTCTTTTGGTTGCTATTTTGGCAGTGATCCAAATAATTTAATTCATAAAGAGGAGACGTATCCCAATCCTCATTCAGTAATGTATTATAACTGTACGAAGTGGTTTGGAGCACTTCAGCCAAATACAACTTATTATTATAAATTTTTTGCTGTTATTGGCGGTACCAGATATGAGGGATCGCTACAGTCGTTCACAACTACTTCAGCAACCGGCAATTTGGATGATATTGTAACCGGATACTGGGTTGAAGGATTGACGACAACAGATGCAACTATTAGAACAGCATTCCATACGGCACAGCGTACAAGTTCTTTTGGTTGCTATTTTGGCAGTGATCCAAATAATTTAATTCATAAAGAGGAGACGTATCCCAATCCTCATTCAGTAATGTATTATAACTGTACGAAGTGGTTTGGAGCACTTCAGTCAAATACAACTTACTATTATAAATTTTTTGCTGTTATTGGCGGTACCAGATATGAAGGGTCACTGCAGTCGTTTACAACTCATGCAATAGCCCCGACAAGTGCAACCTTAACTGTTTCAAAGAGTTCGGCTACAGTGGGCGAAACATTGACCTTTAAGGCGAATGGTAATAACAATCCCTCAAGCTATTCAATAGGAATTGATAAAGGATCACAAAGGGTGCTTACACAGGATATGCCTGGTGGAACTTTGTCGATCAACACATTGGCTGCCGGACAATATTCTGCATATGTCACTGCATCAAACCCAGCTGGTTCAATAGATTCCGCCAGAGTTTATTTCTCGGTGGTCAATCCTGAGCCGACTGAAACTACAGGATATATATATGCTAATTCAAGATTAAGAACTGCACCAAACGGTAGTGTGATTACAAGATTATGGCGCCCGATTCTGGTGAAAGGTTTCTTTGAAGGTTCATGGTTTAGATTTACTTATAACGGTAGAACTGCATATGTTGCAGCGAATCTGGTAACTAACAAAAATGCGGCAATGACCGGCTATGCCAAACAAAAATTGTATGTAAGAAACACTCCGAACGGATCAATTATTGGTACTATTACGATTGGTCGCCAAGTGCAAGGAATTTTGGTTGGGGATCGGGTCAAAATCACCCATAACGGTCAGACCGGTTATATCTATGCTTCATTGTTGCAAGCGAATCCTGTTCAGATCAGCAGATATGTAATGGCGGACTCAAATATCAGAACAAGTCCAGGTGGCAGTATTGTATACAAAAGCAGATTACCGTTTTATGTAACCGGAACGATCAGGGGCAGTTGGCTGCATTATAAAGTCGGAAGCGCTGACAGATATGTATATTTGAGTAATCTTACAAGTTCATCTCCGAGTATAACCGGTTATGCAAGCGGTAAACTTAATGTGCGCAGTAATCCGAACGGCAGTCTGATCGGATCTTATGCTATGGGCAGACAAGTTACGGGAACTTTGATCAAGGAATGGGTCAGAGTCAACTATAACGGTCAAACAGGATATGTTTATGGCAAAAACCTGCAAGCATCACCTGTCAAAGTAACGCGTTATGTAGTAGCCAATTCAGTAATCAGAAACAGCCCGAACGGTAGTATAATAAGCCGTCCATGGCGCCCGTACTTAGTAACCGGCACAATCCAGGGGGCATGGTTAAAATATTCTAATAATGGAAGAGCATCTTATGTTGCAATGAGTTCAACCACGAACAACAATCCTCCTATCACCGGCTATGCAAAACAAACATTGTATGTTAGATATACACCGAACGGAAATGTTGTAGCAACGATTCCTGCAGGTTACAGAGTAAGCGGAGTCCTGGTCGGTAACATGGTCAGGTTTACTTATAACGGCAGAACCAGTTATGTCTATGCTTCTTTACTCAGAAAATAAAAAGCTGAGACAGTAAAGAAAAAACAATTTTTATAGGTCTTATAAAATCTTAAAAGTGTAGATTTCAGAGAGTTTTAACTCTGATATCTACACTTATTTTTGTTCCCGATTTTTTTGCTGTTTTATTATCTGTATAACCTGATGCCACAATATATTAAACTTAAACTGGAGATCTATTGGGTGATCCTTAAATTAATCAATCTGTCTTTGTTTTTTGTCAAGTTTTGAATTATAATCGAATAAACATAGAAAAAATATATAATATTAATACGCAATATTAAATGATTGTTAAAATAATCGAAACAATCTACCGGATACAATTTAAGAATTTATACAAGGAGATAACAATGCTTAACGCTAGGAGTTTTTTTACCAAAGGTATTGTATGGGTACTATTAATAGCATTATTATGCACTAATTTCTTATCTGTGCAGGTAAATGCAGAATCTACAGAAACTGTTGAACCGACAGATACAATCGAAACTACAGAAACCATAGAAACAGAAACGGTTGAAACTACCGAGACAGTTGGCACAGCTGAAACGATAGAAACAGCTGAAGCAGTTATAACCACAGAAATAACCGAAGATTTGACAACAGAATCTAAAACTATAACATCGGAGGTTGATTCTCCGGTTGATGAAGCTATGTCAATTGAAGATGAATCTTCGTCTGTGGAAATTGAACCAACCGAAGAGAATTCTCCAGTTGCTGAAACTACGATTTCTAACCAGCCTTCCGCACGTTCCGCAAATTCTGATTTTGAATTTATTGAAGAAAACGGCACGATTACAATTACCGGTTACATTGGAACAAGTACGAATGTAGTAATTCCTGAAATAATCAATGAAAAGACAGTAACAAAAATAGGAAATGAAGCGTTTTTTTATAAAAGTATTGCCAGTATAGAAATTCCGGACAGTGTTACTAAAATTGGAAGTGATGCATTTGCTTACAATCAATTAACGAATATCGATCTTCCGGCGAACTTAACAACTATAGGAGATGGAGCATTTGGTCATAATCAGATCGCCAGTGTGATAATTCCGAATTCTATAACAGTGATAGAGCCCTATGCGTTTTATTGGAATGAAATAACGTATGCAGAAATTCCGGATTCCGTGACAACGATAGGGGAGGGTGCATTTAAGAATAACTTATTACCGAACGTCGATATTCCGAGTTCTGTAACAACTATCGGGGATAGTGCATTTCAGTCTAATAAATTGATCAGTGTTGTAATTCCGAATTCCGTAACAGCAATAGGAGATAGTGTATTTTATTTTAACAGATTAACCTATGTAGAAATTCCGAATACCGTGACAACGATTGGCATGGGTGCATTTACATATAATAATTTAACCAGTGTCGAAATTCCGGATTCCGTGACAACGATAGGAAGTATTGCATTTGCAAATAATAAACTAACCTATATAGATATTCCGGATTCGGTAAAAATAATAGACTACGGTGTTTTCAGTTATAATAAATTAACCGGTGTAAAAATATCAAATACCGCGACAACGATAGGAGAAATTGCATTTATACATAATGAGCTCACTAATGTAGTAATTCCTGGTTCTGTTACCAGCATAGCAGAAGACTCGTTTAAGCATAATCCGATTGTGGAAAAAACGATACCGGATAGCATTACAAGGATTGTCAGAAAATCGTTTTTGCAAATGGCTGATATTCTCAATCCTACAAAGGCAGACATTGATTTTTACTGTTTCCCTCAAGAATTTGAAATAAAAGATTTTAACGAAACTATTACCGGATACAATGGTACAAGTAAAAATGTAACAATTCCTGCAAGTATTTATGGAATAACAGTAAAAGCAATAGGGAAAAGTGCTTTTTCCGGTAAACAACTTACCGGTGTAACAATTCCGAATAGCGTTACCAAGATAGAAGCGGATGCATTTAAAGGGAACAACCTCACAAGAGTTACAATTCCTAACAGCGTTGTAAACATCGGAGTTTCTGCTTTTAGCGGGAATCCGGTAAGTCATGCTTCAATTCCGGCGAGTATTACATATATTCAAGGGGCTAATGGTGAAACGATTAAAGAAAATCCGGGCATTTCCGATGTGCTGGAACATTGCTTTGATTCCGGGACGACTATTAAATTTGAGTTTTATATCAAAGCCGGTTCCAATATCAGAAGAACATCTGATGGACAAATCATCGAAACCTTAAAAATGCCGATTTATGTCACCGGTACAGTTGACGGCAACTACTTTAAATTTACTCATCAAGGTCAAGCAGCCTATGTTATTCTGAATTTAACCACAACCAGCCCGCAGGTGATTACCGGCTATGCCAAGAGTACGGCTAATGTGCGCAGCAGCCCGAACGGATCAGTGACCGGCACAATACTCAGAGGTCACAAAGTAAGCGGAACTTTAGTAGGAAACTGGGTCAGATTTACTTATTCGGGAAAAACCTGCTATGTCTATTCATCTATGCTGCAGGCAGATCCGATTAAGGTAACGCGCTATATTTATGCCAATTCAATCATCAGAAGTGCTCCGAACGGCA
>JAAYNE010000033.1 GCA_012521015.1 Clostridiaceae bacterium
AGTAGTTTGACTCTGTACCCTGTTTTCCAAAACAGCTCCACAGGAGCGACAAAAACGATCATTTTCTTTAGCTTGATAACCGCAAATAGGACAATTCATATTTTTTTCTCCCCGTATTATGTAATGTTCTGTTAACTTAAAAATTAAAAAGAGATCTCAAAAATCTTTTCTCTTTATTTTGACCTAGGTTTTACATTTAAGTTTTTGATAATTAATATCTAATAATCTATGTATTTTATATTTTAAAAGTTAGAATTATCAATGTTTTAAATTGCATAAAAATGTGATATGAGTATACCTCAAAAGAGTTAATTTTGAAATATAATTTATTGTAACCATTGATTCTTCACACTCTACTATGACTGAAGGAATGAAAACGATTGAAGTTGTGAATATACCGAAGAGAATGATATATAAAGCTTGGAAATTGTATGTTTTACCAAAAATCATATGATAAGTATTCACTTTACATGGATTTTACAATTGTTTTATCTTGTAATAACAAACTCCAGATAAGCTAACCTTGGTTATGAAGAAAATTGTTTTTCTTTGAAAAAGATTTTAAAAACAGAATTTAAACTGAAGTTCAAGAAGAATTTAAAGAAAAATTCGAAAGGAAATCAAAATAAAGAAAATAGATATTATTTCAGTTCTTCTATAACAAAGAAACAGTTTGCATCAATGAGCAAGTTGTCAGGTACAGAATTGAACAGTATCAATGAAAACGACTTATCATCAAGCAAAACAATGTTAATGAATATACTATCTGGAGGTAGAGAATGAAAAATTTAAAGAAGATCTTAGTTTTAGTACTTGCTTTAGTCATGATGATTTCAGTTGTTACTGCATGTGGCGGCGACAAAAAAGCTGAAAAAGAAACTGAAAAAGCAACCGAAAAGGAAACTGAAAAAGCAACCGAAAAGGAAACTGAAAAAGCAACCGAAAAAGAAACTGAAAAAGCAACTGAAAAAGAAACTGAAAAAGCAACCGAAAAAGAAACTGAAAAAGCAACCGAAAAAGAAACAGAAGCAGCTCCCGCTGGCGAAATGACCGGACAAATTAATGTTTACACCCGTGACGCTGCATCAGGAACTCGTGAAGGTTTCGAAAAGGTTGTCGGTTTTGAAGATCAATTAACTGACAAAGCTAATGAAGTTGCTTCAAACGGTGAAATGGCCACTCAAGTTGGCAGTGACGTTCAAGGTATCGGTTATGTTTCATTGACAACAGACTTTGCAGCTAATAATCTGCACCCAGCAAATTATGAAGGTGTAGAACCTTCCATTGAAACCGTAATTGACGGTTCCTATCTTTTAAGCCGTCCTTTCTGCTACACAACACGTGCTTCAGGCGACTATGAAAGTGATGAAAAAGAACAATTGGTCAAAGCTTTCATCGCATTCATGACTGAATCAACAGAAGGTAAAGAAGCTGTCTTAAGTGCCGGTGGAATCGTAGATGTAGACGATAGTACACCATGGGAGGAACTTAAAGCTGATCACCCGATCGTTGACCAAGACAACTCAACTATTACCATAAAAACCGGTGGTTCAACATCAGTTGAAAAAACATTGACGGCCGCTTTGGAAGCCTTCCAACCTTTAGCTGGTAACTTTGAAAAGGTTGTAGAACAAACAGGTTCAAGTGACGGCTGGAAACGTACATTAGGTGGTGATAAAGACGGTCCTAATCGTGCAGATATCGGATTTGCTTCACGTAACTTCAAAGATGAAGAACCAACAGAAGATGCAATCAGTGCTGCTAAATATTGTGATGATGCTATCGTAGTTGTTATTGAAAAGAACAATCCGTTAACTAACTTCACACAACAAAATCTATTTGATATCTTCACAGGTGCAGTTACCAATTGGGAAGATATTGCTAAATAATATAATTTAGCTTATAAAGTTTTATTAAAGTAAGTTTCGGTAATTGCTGAAAAAACATAATAAAGTGGGTTTCTATAGTTTGCATAACTATAGAAACCATATAATGACCATATAATAAAAGTAAGTTTTGGTGACTTATTTCTATAACCACTGAAACAGAATAATAAAAGTGAGTTTCTATGACTACTGAACAACAAAATAAAAGTAAAACTTTAATAAGAGAACGGTCTGCAAAGCGCCGTTCTCTTTACAAGTCTATAGATCGTGTTATGCAATTTATTTTCCGTTTATGTGGATTGATTGCTGCATTGATGATTATTCTGATTGTATTTTTCGTAGCTGCACGAGGTATTCAGGTTTTCTTGCCGGGCTACGAAAATCCCGTTTCTTTGGGAGAGTTTTTGACGGGCATGAGATGGCGTAGTGATCAAGGTGTTTACGGTGTATTGTTTATTGTGATTAATACAATTGTTACAGCTTTTTTTGCCGGATTAATTGCTTTTCCCTTGTCTGTATTATCTGCTTTAATGATCGTGAAAATTGCTCCGAAAAGATTAAGCAATGCTTTAACAACCGTTGTTGAATTATTAGCGGCAATTCCATCAGTTGTTTACGGTGTTTTCGCTTCAGGTGCCATTACCGGTATTGTTGAAAAAATAGCCGGTTGGTTTAACTACACTACCTTTGGCGGTAACTCCATGTTAGCAGTTATTCTTTTGTTAGCAATAATGATTTATCCGACTATTACTTCAATGGCAGTTGTTGCTATTAGGGCAGTTCCGGAAAGCCATGAACTTGGTTCTTTAGCACTCGGTGCTTCCAGAACACAAACCAATTTCAAGGTTGTACTTTCATCTGCGAAATCAGGCATATTTGCCGGACTTATTCTCGGTTTAGGACGAGCTTTCGGTGAAGCTACTGCTGTTTCAATGGTTGCCGGTAATGCTTTCATCGGTCCGACTTGGAATCCGTTTGACCTAACCAGAACATTAACAACAACAATGCTATCAGGCTTACATGAAACGGTAGGTGTGGATTATGATGTGCGTTTCTCGGTCGGTATTGTATTGATGATAATTATTCTGGTCAGCAATTTAGCAATCAATGCATTACGCAAAAAAATGGAGTCGGGGGATTAGTGTCTAATTGATTAGTTTATTTTCTAATCAGTATGAGAAACTATGAGTAAAAAAATATGAATAAAATAAGAATAATTAAAGATAAAATAGCAGAAAGTTTAACTTGGCTGTCATCTGGTATATCTGCTCTTGTGTTGATTGCGATATTCGTGTTCATTTTTAAACGCGGCTGGTCTACTTTAAACTGGGATTTGTTAAAAAATAATTACAATTCGGAAAATCTGATGGCAGGCTACGATCATATTGATTGGGACGAACACGGTGATTTCACAGTTCCCGACACACTTCCTGAAGATGCGTTCTTTTCAGAAAAATATGGTATAGCATTTGTGGACAGTATTAGTGCGGCAAAAGAATCCCAGATGGAAGTTGTTTTTCTCGATCCTGAATCACCCTTACATGACGGTAGAATTACAACGGCAGGACCCAAACAAGGTGAAAAATTCGGTTTAGAGGAAGGCTTATTTTTGAAAAAAATATCCTATATTAATCTTGAAGGTGACAAGAAATCAGCCGGATTAACTGCAACTCAAGGCAAAACTTCTGAAGAATTGGTTTCGATATTGGATAATGATTCTCAAGAAATAGTTGACTTTTATGCTCAAACTGAAGGTGGCGGACTTAAAGGTTCAATTATTACAACTTTAATTTTGATTGCTTTAACTTTGATCATTGCGTTGCCGCTCGGTGTTTTTGCTGCAATTTATTTGCATGAGTTGGCACCGAAAAACAGGCTTACATCTTGGATCAGGTCTTCAATTGAATTATTGTCGGGTGTTCCCAGTATCATATTCGGTTTAATGGGAATGACGATGTTATTTCAAGTTACTCGTTTAATGGGCATAACCGGACAAAGCACGATGCTGGGTGCATTAACTTTAGCAGTTGTTCTTTTACCTGTTATAATAAGGCAAACTGAGGAAGCTTTGATTAATGTTCCTGATGGATATAGAATGGCTAGTTTGTCAATGGGTGCCACTCAATTTCAAACAATCTATAAAATCATAATACCTAATGCTATGCCGGGTATTTTAAGTGCAACACTTTTGTCAATCAGCCGGATCATCGGTGAATCAGCAGCTTTGATTTTTACTATGGGAACAGCAATCATGGATAATCCCAGCTGGAATTCACGCGGTACTTCCTTAGCAGTACATATATGGACAGTTATGAGTGGAGAACAACCTAATTTTGAACTTGCTTCAGCAATTTCAATTGTAATTTTGCTAATTGTCTTGATTTTGAATGTAAGTGTGAAATTTATTACTTATCGTATGACAAGAGATAAGGACGATAAGAAGAAAAAAACAAAAGCAAAAGCTACAACCTGAAACTAAGGCTTAATTAGGTTATTCTGAGATCATTAATTGGAGGTAAATACGGTAATAGAAAGTTATTTCGGTCTTTCCGAAATTATTCTAAAATCGTTATTGAAGGAGTGATTATTTAAATGACACAACAAATAAAAGTAAAAACAGATTATGCGTTCGATATAAAAGATTTAGATCTTTTCTATACGGATTTTCATGCTTTAAAGAAGATAAATATGCAGATCCCTTTGAATAAAGTAACTGCCTTTATTGGTCCTTCAGGTTGCGGCAAGTCAACCTTATTACGTTGTTTTAATCGTATGAATGACTTGATAGAAGGTGTGAGAATAGAGGGTGAGATTTTCCATCACGATGTTGAAATTCATAATAAAGATGTTGACGTTGTTCAATTAAGAACTGAAGTCGGAATGGTATTTCAACAACCTAATCCCTTTCCTATGTCAATCTATGACAATGTTGCTTATGGGTTACGTTGTCAAGGTATTAGAGATCGCAAAGTTTTAAATGAAGTTGTTGAAACTTCTCTCAAACAAGCTGCACTTTGGGATGAGGTTAAAGATCATCTCAATCGCAATGCAACCAAACTTTCCGGCGGTCAGCAACAAAGGCTATGTATTGCCAGAGCAATTTCTTTAACTCCGGAAGTAATTCTAATGGATGAGCCAACCTCAGCTCTTGATCCAATTGCGACAAATAAAATTGAAGATTTGATTACCGAGTTGAAAAAATCTTATACAATAATAATTGTGACGCATTCGATGAGTCAAGCTGCACGTATAAGTGACATGACTGCTTTTTTCCTTTTGGGTGATATGATCGAATATGACGTTACGGAAAAAGTTTTTCATAATCCGAGAGATAAAAGAACAGAAGATTATATTTCCGGAAAATTCGGTTAATTCCTGGAAAATTTAGCAGATTTCTGATTATACTGGGAATGAAAAACAGGAGAAAGGAATAAGAATATGACTCAACGTATAAATTATCAAAAAGAATTGGAGAACTTACATCAAAGCATGATCCGTATGGGTTCTGATGTAGAAGAATCCATTCATTCAGCGGTTCTGGCTTTAACTGAAAATGATGTTGAATTAGCAACGAAAGTAATTGATCGTGATGATGTAATTGATGATCAAGAACGGAAGATAACTCATGATTGTATTTTGTTGATAGCCCGTCAACAACCGGTTGCCAGTGATTTGCGCAGCATTACAGCTAATATGAAGCTGGTTACCGATCTAGAAAGAGTAGCCGATCATGCTGAAGATATTGCCGAGCATGTTGTTTTTTTGAATGAAAAGAATTATAACGTTATTGTACCGCATGATGTTGTAAAGTTGACTGAGCATACATTAAAGATGATTCATGCAGTTTTAGATGCCTACGTTGAAAGTGACTTGGAAAAAGCAAAACAAGTGGTCATGATGGATATTCGTGTCAATGCACTTTATGGCAAATTGAAAAAATATCTTGTACGGCAAATGAAACTTGATCCGGAGAATGCTCCGGCAATGGTTGAAATGTTGCTGGTTTGTAAGCATTTGGAACGTATAGGCGATCATGCGAAAAATATTGCGGAATGGATTGTTTATTTTATCGAAGGTGAATATGTAACCTCTTCAGAAATCCGTAAAGAAGTTGAATCAAGTGAAAAAGACAGGGATAACAGTGAGTGAGCAATCATTTGTCGTTGTTGTAGAAGACGATCAATCAATAGCTGAATTAATCCGTTATAACCTTGAAAGCGAAGCTTATCAAGTTTTACACGTTGAATCAGGTGATGAATTATTTCAAAAATTGAGCCGAGAAAAAAGAAACGTCGATTTGTTTATTCTGGATGTGATGTTGCCGGGAATGAATGGATTTGAAATTTGTCAGACTCTAAGAAAAAACAAAAAACATTTCTGGTCTTCATTTTTATTTTTAACTGCACGTTCAACGGAAAAAGATAAGTTGGAAGGTTTTAATGTCGGAGCAGATGATTTTTTAACAAAACCTTTTGGTATGAGAGAGTTATTAGCGAGGGTGAAAACTCTGGTCAACCGGAGTAAGGAACGGGTGGCATTGAGTGAAGGTCGGACTTTTCAATCTGATCAACTTGTCGGCAAATCTGAATCTTTAGGAAATAATATTATCTCAATCGGTGAGATTACTTTAGATGATGCGAGACATCGGGTTTATGTAAATGATCTTGAAGTAGTAATGACTCATCGCGAATATGAATTGCTTAAATTTTTGATGCAAAATAGCGGCTTAGCTTTTACCAGAGATGACTTGTTAAATCATGTTTGGGGATATGAATATAGTGGAGAAACCAGAACGGTTGATGTTCATATTCGACAACTAAGACGCAAAATTGAGACCGATTCGTCTAAACCGAGTTATATCCAAACGGTTCGAGGCGTTGGATACCGTTTTGCTGAAATTGATGAGAGTTAAGGTGATTTGAGTTAACAAGATTTTCCAAGAGAGCTTTCTATGAAAAAACGCTTACGAATATTGGGTAACATTGTAATCATTTTAGTAATAACTATTGTTTCCATTTTAAATTATCGAGAATTAAGATCAAAACACATTCGTAGTTTCGAGAATTACTTAGCTAATGTTACATCGTATTTCGATCGTGCATTGAGTCGTAATATAATAAAATCGAATTCAACTGATAATTTTGTATCAAATACCGAGGCGGACGAGGCGAAGCGAACAAATCAAGCGGAAAATACAAAACAAATTATTTCTGAAGATAATGGTTTGACTCAAGAGTTGCTTGAGCAAACAATTGATGAAACAATTGAAGCTTTTAATGTTTTAGTATCGGATTTAAGAATTACTGTGATGGATGAAACAGGTAAAGTTCTTGCCGATAGTAATTTCCCCGGCGATAAATTAAATAATCATCGAGCCAGACCTGAAGTCTGGGGTGTAATTTCCGGTGAAGACAGCCTCTCTAATGTACGTTTTTCGGATACTGAATCTGTCGAGCGTCTATATTTTTCAGCCAGATCCAACCACAATAATATGATTGTAAGAGCTGCCGTACTAATGGATATCTTGATTAATGCCGGATCGACAATTACACTTTACGGTGTAATCATTGGTGGCATAGCGTTGGTGCTATTTAACTTGATTTTAAGTTTGTTATTCAAAAAACAAGATAAACATCAAGCCGATCTAGAAAAAACTTTGGCAAAAATTGAATCTGGGGATTTGTCTGCTAGAATGGAAGAAGATCGTCATACTTTTGCTGATTATTATAAGTTTGCTGAAAACTTTAATATGACTGTTACAAATTTTGAACAGGATTTCAAAGAAATGCAAGCTGGGCGAGCATGGCTTGATGCAATGGTTAATTCACTGATGGAACCTTTGGTAGTGGTGAATCGGGACTTGCAAGTCGTTTTTGCCAATAAATATGCTAAAACTTTGTTTAACCGGGACATTGATCCTGAAGTAAACCCTTACCCTTTCGTACTGTTAACTCATGAAGACAAATTAGATGATCTCTGTCAAAAGGTTTTTATCAATGGCAAAACTGTCCGTAAAGAGTTTAAATTACAGGTGACCGGACGCTATAATGCTTTTCAGGTTATGATTTCTCCGGTAGATGCGAATGATGTAGTTGTATTATTCAATGATATTTCCTATGAATATGAAGCCCGTGAATTACGATCAAGTTTTGTGGCAAATGTAACCCATGAACTAAAAACACCATTGACATCTATTCGCGGTTTTGTTGAAACTTTACGTAATCGTGATAATACCGCACCTGAACAGATTAATAATTTTCTGGAAATAATTGATGTTGAAGCAGCCAGGCTGGAGCGTTTAATCAATGATATTTTACGTTTGTCCGACATTGAACGCTTAAACGATGATTCCGAGCTAGAAGATTTTGATTTGGTTGAACTGTTGGATGAATGTTTGGTCCAATTAGATGATCAAGCCAGCGAAAAACAAATTAATCTGATTCCGAGTGATGATCCGACATTTTTGCCGGTTAAAGCGAATCGTGATCGAATTAAACAAGTGTTACTGAATTTATTAGAGAATGCGATTAAATATCATCGTATGAAAGGTAATATTTGGATCGACCTGAGACGTAAAGGAAGATTTGTCACGATTAAAGTCAAAGACGATGGCTATGGTTTTGATGAGCAATCAGCCAAAAGAGTCTTTGAACGCTTTTATCGCGTAGATAAAAGTCGCTCTCGTATGCTCGGCGGTACCGGTTTAGGTTTGTCGATCGTCAAGCATATTGCTTTATTGTACGACGGCGAAGCCAGTGTTAAAAGCATACCGGATAAAGGTAGTACTTTTAAAGTTATTTTGAAAATCTAGGTTTATTTCTTTTAACGGGCTATACAAAAAGTATGGTAAATGTAAGAAGTTCCCCGAATGGCAGCGTAATCGGCTCATTACCTGCCGGTCGTAAAGTGAGCGGAACCTTTAGTAGGTAACTGGATCAAATTCACCTATTCAGGCAGAACGGGCTATATTTATTCCTCGTATTTGAGATGATTATATAATTAGCCAAGCATTAATATGCTTGTTTTACTGATATGAAATAACAGATGTGAAATAACAGATTTCTCACTTTCAATCTTGGAATTTGAGGAATCTGTTAATTATTTTCACTATACCATAACTACACAAATTATTTGTTTAAATTATATAATTTAAGGCAGAATACAGTTAAATCTCTATATGTTATGAAAGTTCACATGCTTAAATAATGAATGATAAATATTATATTTAGCACTTGAATTTCTTCAGATTTATGTAATTATGCTCATTGACCTGGAACAACATTTATTTTATTATTTTAAATATAAAATATATGAACATTGTTATATTATCAATAAATTATATTGAACTAAGCTTTTGTAAAAACTAAAACTTACAATGCTATCCTTACAATGCTATCGAGATTATAAAAACAAAATAAATCTCAAAATTTTATAACTATCAAAATTTTCGATCTATCGAAACAATTACAACAACTGTTTAACAAAATCCCATTCAATAATTATAAATTTAACCAATCCTACTTGTATAAGGAAAAAGGATAAAGGAGAATCCGATGAAGAAACAATGTTTGAAAATCCAGGTGTTTATCCTGGTATTATTGCTTATATTAACCACCTTAGTCATATATCCTGAGCAGGTTCTGGCAGATACAGAAGTTGCTGCGGACGAAGAAACGACGCAAGTTGCTGCGGACGAAGAAGTGACAGAGATAATAAGTAATTCAGAAAATCAAAATGATTCAGATCAGCCAGGTAACGAAGTAGAAACGGACACATCATCTGCTTTAGACGAAGTGATTGAAACAACTGACGAAGATGTTGAAACAGTTGAAGCGGGACAAGAGTCGGAAGAAGTTGTTGCAGAAACGCCGGACGAGACGGAACTTGATCCTGCAGACGAAGCTGAACAATTAACGGATACGTTGAAAGGCAAGACAGACGATCAAGTCCCCGATCATACTTTGTCCTCTGCAAAGCAAGGTACCGGGGCAAAAAATTATACACCGGAGGGAGATTTTGAATTTGATCCTGATACCGGAACCATCACCGGTTATATAGGAGAGAGCAAAGATGTCAGCATTCCTCCCAGTATAAACAATGTAGAAGTAAAACACATCGGGGATTTTGCTTTTTCCTCAAAGCAACTTATCAGCGTAACAATACCTGACGGAGTCACTACAATAGGTAATAAGGCGTTTCGTTGGAATAAGCTCACGAATGTCACCATCCCGGACAGTGTCACAGACATCGGTGAGAGTGCGTTTTTTTCAAACGAGATCTCCGGCATAATTCTTTCGAACAATATTACCAAGCTCAAAGAAGATGTACTTAGGGCCAATCTACTAACAGATGTGAAGATCCCGGACAATGTCACAGAAATCCAACCGGGAGCCTTTAATGACAATCTGCTCACGAGTGTAATCATTCCGGACAGTGTCACCCGAATTGAAGCACATGCTTTTGGCTTCAACCCGCAACTTACACAGGTCACGATTCCGGCTAGTGTCACACATATCGGAATGGACTGCTTTTGGGGCACTGGTGAAATCCAAACTTCTATTCCTGACAGTATTCAGAAAATTATTAACGCCGAAAACCAGACCATTGTCCTGGATCCGAGCATTGCACAAATCAGAGAACATTGCTTTACACCTAATGCATCTTTACTGGGAAATCAATATGTCAAAGCGTATTCTAATATCAGAAGAATGTCCGATGGACAAATAATCGAAATGTTAAAAATGCCGATCCATGTAAGAGGAACACTTAAAGGAAACCGTTTCGAATTTACGTATAAAGGACAAAATGCTTATGCAGATCCGAATTGTATAACAAGTATACGTGTCTCACCGCCGCTTACGGGCTATGCCGGGAGTACAACAAATATACGAAATAGCCCTCACGGATCAGTAACCGGCACACTGCTCAGAGGTCACAAAGTAAGCGGGACCTTAGAAGTTAATTGGGTCAGATTTACTTATTCCGGTACAACCGGTTATGTCTATGCACCCATGCTACAGGCGGATCCTGTAAATGTAACACGCTATATAGTAGCTAATTCGATTATCAGGAGTTCTCCGAACGGCAATATAATAACAACGCTCAAAATGCCGATCCTGGCAAACGGGACACTGGAAGGAGCCTGGCTGAAGTTCAGCTATAACGGCAACCCCGCCTATGTGGCAACCGGTTTAACTACGACTAACAATCCGGCAATTACCGGTTATGCTAAAAGTGCAGTTAATGTA
>JAAYNE010000034.1 GCA_012521015.1 Clostridiaceae bacterium
ATTTACGACCAACTTACGACCAAATAATAAAATTTATTTAGAGGAATCCCTTGGAAACAGGGGGTTCTTTTTGTGCGACAGGCAGTCGCACCAGTTCTAGCGAAAGCTAGGACTATTTTGTGTATTAGGAACAGCGGTTACGATGCGTGGCATAAACGAACCGAGAGTTCTGAAAGCAAAGTTTCTCTGGAGTGAAAGTCTCCACTCGTGAGCACTGGTGCAAATCGAGAAGTTTAATCTAGGGTATCATTGTAAGGTGGTGTCTGAAGGAGATGTGGAAAGTCGAGAGACCCATAGACGGTTTAGCAGACCGAAACGAAAAGTGAAGCACATGTAGCGGCAGGGCAAGTTGATGACCATGCGAAATAATGGGAAATCTAAATCATTTATCCATAAGAACCAGTCGAATAAATGGAGGTTGTCATGTGAAGGTGCTCGGTATGTTAAAAGGGAAGGTGTGATGACCCTGTGAGACCCTTATATTACCGAAAGGGTTGATATATATAAGAGTAATTCGAAGTTATATCAACATATAAGGGGGTCAGATAATCTCATAGTACAGAAGTAATCATGCGACTAAACGCATGATGAATGGAAGGGGGTTAACCTTTGTAGACCAAGTCAAGAGCTTATAGTTATGCAAATGGCAACGATGCTTCGGCAAAAACGAACCAAAGGAACTTAAGGAGGACAAGGATAGTAATGAATGATGAGTTAAAAATGAAATGGCATAGTATTTACGGACAGATTTTATTTGACCGGAAGCTAATGACGGCTTGGAAACAGGTTGAGGAAAACAAAGGCTGTGGTGGAATAGATATGGAAACCATTGAAACCTTTAAAGCAGCCGAAGAAAAGAAAATACTCGAGCTACTGCAAGAACTTAGAACTAAGGAGTACAAGCCAACACCAGTGAAAAGGGTATACATTCCGAAGAAAAATGGAGATAAAAGACCATTGGGAATACCAATAATCAGAGATAGGATAGTTCAGCAAAGTATTGTGAATGTATTAAGTCCAAAATTTGAAGACGGGATATTCCATAAATGTTCTTGTGGCTATCGACCAGAGAGAGGTATTGAAAGAGTAATGCAGATAATTTTGTGGTATGTAGAGCATGGATATAATCATATCTATGACTGCGATATCAAAGGATTTTTCGATAACATACCACACAAGAAGTTAATGAAAGTACTAACGAAATATATAGCCGATGGAACGGTGCTAGATATGATATGGGCATGGCTGAAATCAGGGTATATGGAGGAAGGAAAATTCATGGAAAGCAACTCAGGAACCCAACAGGGCGGAGTTATTTCACCATTACTTGCAAACGTATATCTAAACGAGTTAGACTGGGAATTAGAGAAGGAAGGAATAAAATTCGTACGTTATTGTGACGATTTTCTGTTATTTGCGAAATCAGACGAAGAAATAAAAAGAGCTGGAGAAATAGCAAAAAGAGTGATTACAGACTTAGGATTGGAGATAGCAATGAATAAAACGAAGTTTGTAGATTTCCATAAGGATGACTTTAAATTTGTAGGTTTTAACTTCAAGCATTGGAGAGAAAGACGAGATGGAAGTGGGAAATACTTTATAGTAGAGCCGACAGAACAATCGTTAAAAGATTTTAAGAAGAAAATCAAAGATGCAACCTGTAAAACGCTGACATTGAGTCAAGAGGCGTGGATACAGAGAGTAAATCCGATTATTAGAGGAAAGATAAACTATTATCTATATCCGTATAAAGCAGTTGAGAAGAATAAACAATACGGACAGGTAAGCCACTGTTATCTCAAAAGTTTTAGTAAGCAACTTCACGCTATAGACGCATATACAAGACAGAGATTAAGAGTATGTATGCAACATAAACATCCGAATGTAAGAAAAGGGTTCCAAATGGTTCATAAGTGGAATGTTGCATATTTCTGTGGTATAAAGCTAATACCATCAAATTGGTTATACTATAACAAAATGTATGGCTATAAAATGGAGGATTATATCGCAAGACAAACACAGAATTGGAAGAAGAGAACTGAAAAACGAATAGAAAAACTAAAAGCACAAGGCAAAGAATACTATACAGGAAGTAGGTTAAAAGGAATTGCTTTTAACAAGAATTTAGTAACGATATAATCATTTGTTATGAAAGCTACAATTGGTAAGCCGTATGCCTTAATAGGGCACGTGCGGTTTGATAAGGGGGCAACCTAGAAATAGGCTGCCCTACTTTATCATACCCAGAATAAAGTCAATTGATCCGGGCAGAATATAAAATGTATTATAGATTAAATATAATTATTTACAAACGTTCTTTAATAAAGTATAATTAAAGAACGGAAGTAATAATGAAATTATTAGAAAGCGAGGTGACACACATGGATAC
>JAAYNE010000035.1 GCA_012521015.1 Clostridiaceae bacterium
CCGAGACGCAGAATTTCACCCGCTCCGGCACTTTGTTCTGCCTTACCAATACCACACGTGCAGCAGCGATGGCCGACCGCAAAGAGGATCAATACTGCCATTATGGACTTGTTTCCACGAAGCGATTTTTTCATGTTTTTCGCTCAATGGGTTTCACACCCATGTGTGCTAAAAGCATTGATATATAAGGGGTTTCAGCTCTCTCAATCTTTTACCCTTGTTATCAATACTACGCACTCGACTGTGTTTTCGAAATTCGGAATAAACATATCGGCTTCGTTCCCTTGATAATATACCGGAAAACGAAATTGTATGCTCTTTAATATCTGACCGTTTTCCAACGGTTCGGGATATATCTCGATTTTCTTTATAAAGCTGTGAAGAAATTCTTTCTTCTCAAATTCGGTAAATTCATTATATATTATATCAAATAATTCTAAAAATTCAAATATTCGTTTTTGAGAGATTTTTTGTTCTTTAATAGCCTTGATTTGTGTTTGCACAGTTTCAAGATTTTCGTTTGCCTCTGCAATCTCATCATATAGTAAATTTATACGATTTTGCATATCGGTATATTTTTGCTCATAATGCCTGTCGGAACAGTCGAGCCTGTCAATTTGAGAACCAAGTCGTTCCTTTGCGGCAGTAAGCTGTCTTATCTGTGTCATTAAATATGCTTCTTCTTTTTCATACTTAGATAAATCTACACTTGCATCTAATTTTTCTTTTATTGCAGAATCAAACTTTGAATTTTTAACGATATTCCTTATTACTTCCACAACCGCTTCATTTATCTTTTCCTGATGAATTTGCTTTTTGAAAGTACATTTGTGACCGTCATATTCCAATCTGTGTTTGCAGGCGTAATACCAATAATCTCTGTAAAAGCTTCCGTCTTTTTTGCGTTTGCGGTTGACACTGCCGTATAGCCCGGCACCGCATATCGGGCATTTAATTATACCGGTCAATAAGTGCTGATGTTCTGTGTTGTATATTTTTTCATTCTTTATACCTGTCTTTTTTCTCTTATCCTGAGCTAAAAGCCAATCTTCTTCGCTGATAATCGCATCATGAATACCGTCATAAATAGGATATTCTTCTTGCTTTACCACATGATATTCATTACGGCTGCCTTGAATTTTTTCCGTTTTCCTTCGACCAAAAGCAATTTTTCCGCAATAAATAGGGTTGTCCAACACGAGCTTTACAAAATGTGCTGTGAACGCATCCAAAGTTCCGTTTTGGCGTTTCTTTTTGATATAGCCTTGGCGATTCAGATATTTTGCAACAGTACCGGCACCCATTGTGGTATGAATGAATTTATCGTAGATAATGCGAATAATTTCTGCCTCATCTTCGGCTATTTTTAACTCGCCGTCAATAAGTTCATAACCGTATGGGGCAAACCCTCCGTTCCATTTGCCTTCACGGGCTTTCTGTTTTCTGCCTTCCATTGTTTGAACAAGAATATTTTCTCGTTCAATTTCCGCAACGGCAGACAGTACTGAAATCATAAGTTTGCCGCTGTCCTTTGAACTGTCAATACCGTCCTCAACGCAGATAAGATTAACCCCGTAATCCTGCATCAGTTGTAAAGAATTAAGTACATCGGCTGCGTTTCTGCCAAATCGAGACAATTTGAAAACCAGCACATATTGTACATTATCTTTTCCTTCGGATATGTCGTTAAGCATAGTTTGGAATTCAGGCCTGCCTTCAATATTTTTACCGGACTTACCTTCATCGGAATATTCTCCGGCAATCATAAAGTCCTGAAATTCGGCATACCTTCTTAACTTTTCTTTCTGTGCATCAAGGCTGAACCCGTCGACCTGCATAGAGGTTGATACACGGGTGTATATATAGCAATTTTTCCTTTTCATACGATAACTCCTTTCTGATTTGCTTACATTATATTGCCGTCTAAATAAATACTCCAATGTACGGCAGAAGGGGGGCTAAGCCCCTTTCTGCGAACTGTTACGATTCTTGCATTGGCGGTTTGGAAATTGTCTCAAAACATCTTCCGTTGTTACCATACGATATTTATCTCCGTATTTTAAGTACATCTTTGCCATTAAGTCTAAAAACCTATTGTATTCGGCTTGTCCGGTTTTATCGCTTTTTAGTGTCATCATCTTGCATCACCTCTGTTTCTTTCTCTCTGTCTCTGCCATTTTTCAAGCAGGCTGATAATTGTCTTTTGCATATCAAGGCTTGTATAACTTTTGGGGAAATATTTGCGTATATCTTCGGTTTTGAATTTGACCTGTTCTTTTTGATTGGGCTTTTCTTCACTTAACACGGCAAATATCGTGTCTATGGACAATCTGCCTTGCTCGCTGAACTTTCGCAGTCGCTGTGCCTGTGAAAGTGAAG
>JAAYNE010000036.1 GCA_012521015.1 Clostridiaceae bacterium
AACCGTCGGGATTGAAGCTTTGCTCAGATGGACGACCGATGATAACAGGAGAGTACCGCCGGATAGATTTATCCCCATACTTGAGCAGACGGGATTAATTTACGATGTGGGACTCTGGGTCTTGGAGCAGACGCTTCTGGAACATAAGAGACTTATTGCAAAGGGATTCCCACCCCTTCGCTTTTCTATAAACTTATCGGTTATACAATTTGAAGGGGAAGATTTAATTCTTGATTTTGCAAAAATCATAGAGGAAAGTCAGGTTGATCCGAAATATATCGAGCTGGAGATTACAGAGAGTTTGTTCTCTAAAGACCCTGAGAATTTTATTAAAAAAATATATGAATTGAAAGAATTGGGTGTCCGTATTGCCATAGATGATTTCGGCAAAGGTTACTCTTCATTAAATCGATTAAAATTGGTACCTTTTGACAAATTGAAAATAGACAAAGAGATTATAGACTACATTGATGTGGAAAGAAAATGGGCTCCAATCACAGAAAATATTATTTCATTGACTCGGGTTTTCGAGGCGAGTGTTACGGCTGAAGGTGTAGAAACAAAAGTACAAGCGGATTTCCTGAAAAGTATAGATTGCGATGAAATACAAGGGTTCTATTATTCGCGGCCCCTGCTGCCGGAAGCGCTTGAAGAATTTCTTAAAAAGGAAATAATATAGACGTCTTGGCTGATTACTCTTTAAAATTATTTCTGTGCATATTTTGTATTAACTACTCAGTCCTTAGCCAAGTTGGAACGCAGTTATTGATACAAATTTTCTCATATTGATAACAGCTTTCATTGAAATAGCTAACGATAGATAATCCTGTCCCGTCCCTCTCGTTTGGCACGATAGAGGTTTTTGTCTGCGGCTTCTATAAAGTCAGAGAAAGAGATCCCCTTGAAATAATTACTGAGTCCACCCGAAATTGTGACCGGCTTACCATGGTTCCATTCATGTGTTCTCACATGATCGGCAAGCGCCTGCACTTTGGACATTGATTTTTGTGGGGTTTTGCCCGGAAAAAGCACCACAAATTCTTCTCCGCCATATCGACCGAAAATCTCTCCATCTGTTAGACTTGCCTTCATGATCTGCGCAATACTACATAGCACTTCGTCGCCATACTCGTGCCCGTAGGTATCATTTATTTTTTTAAAATGGTCGATATCCAGGATGCAGAGCGTCAATTGTGCGCCTGTGTCGTATGCATGGCGCATTTCATCATCGATGCTCGCTGATAGGTAGCGGCGATTATTTAAGCCGGTCAGGGCATCAGTCATCGAGAGGTGCTCCAAGCGATGCACCAAACGCATCTTTTCATCTTGTGCTTTCACATATTGTCCCACCACCGTATAAATTAAAACGGTATTGGCTATGAAGCTCATGGTTAGGCCGAAAGCCAAATCCGAATAGTGTTCTGCACGGTTTGCATACGGTATGATAATATCCGGGAAATTGAATTCCAGCACGATAAAGGCAATCAACATGATCGTTTCCGCAACTAGCATAACGGTGCGCAATGCTCCTTTGAAAACGATAGCTATACATATACCGGCTGTGAACATTATGGGAGGGGTAGAGCCGGTCACCCCACCGACTGTGAACCATAGAAAAGGAACTAGTAAAAACGCGGAGGATCCCAAAACAATCACGGCAGCCCCGTGCCAACGATTTTTGACTATACTATATAAAACGCTTAAAATGTTTGACACGAGGTACAACGCGAGTACCGGCAACGTAAATAAACCTATGTTGTTTGCAATATTATAACCGAGTCCGAATATGGACATTAAGGTACCGGCAGCTGCAGTGTACAAAAATACCAGGTGATCCAGTGGCAACTCTTTTTTGTAAACTTGTTTAAACGTTTTTTTGATCAAACTAATTGTTGTTTGCACAGCAGTGTTTTCCTCGTTTTTTGCTATTTTTTAAAGTTGTTTTGTATTATCACAATCTCTTCAGCGTCAAGTCTGCTAGGATCCCAAAAGAAGGACAATTTCCGGCGAACATCAGCTTTGAGCTGTATGATTGTGAAAATTATAAAGCTTTCAGTAAATAAAGACAAGTTCTCAAGCAGACCAAGTTTATTGTGTTATACCGGTATGAAAAACGTAAAAGTATAAGCCGATATATTACCGGCTAGCTCTGACGGAGTTTTTAGCTTTCAAGCGTTTCAGAAAATCTATGATGGTACACCAGAGAAGGCAGAGGATCAAGGCACTTGATAATCGAATATAACCAAAACTGACCGAATATGACCAAAACTGACCGAATATGACGAAAATATTGTATAAACGATGTTATAACTATAATATAAAATTGTATTTTAAAAGCTGTTATTACCGGTATTGGCTATGGGGACAATTTATGAAAAAAAACCTGGAAGCATTTGCATATAGTCGCTTATCACGTCTTTCTTTCGCTAGTAACCGTGAAAAATATCTGTATTTACTTTCGTTAGCTGCATGTATTTACGGAACAATTATGAATCTGTTCCTTTCAATTTTTCACTTTGCTATCGGTGTTTACCCTTTATTTATTGTCAGTACGCTTGGCTTTCTGACTGATATATATCTTTTTAGACTAGTGAATAAAGGTCGTTATTTACCGTTCGGTATTTTGTTTACCTGGACAGTTATGGTTCATGTTATATCGTCTGCAATCTGTATTGGCACAAATAATTTCATAATACTATATCTTCTTGTTACGGTTATGATGCAAATTATAATTCCCTATGCACGCATCATTGTTCGAGTTCTGATGACTATTGCTCTATGGGTTTGTATGATAGCTCTCATATTTATTCATAGCTATGTAGTACCGTTTTGGGACATTGGAGCAGCCAATATCATACTTACGCTGTTTAATGTTCAATTGGCACTTTTTGTAACCATTATCCAGTTAACCATAGGAAATTTCATTCGGGGCATGGTTCTTAAGTTCAATGAGAAAGAGTTAGAAAAAAGCAAAAATAATGCAAATACGGATGCGCTAACCGGTCTTTTTAATCGCAGATACGCAGATGAATTATTTGAAAATTTGAGCAATCGCGGTGGTCAGCTTGGACGGACTTGGTGCGTTGCAATGCTGGATCTTGACGATTTTAAAGCAGTCAATGATACCTATGGCCACCAGGTTGGCGATGATGTATTAATATGGATTAGTGATTTTATTAAAACAAATTTGCGAGAAACAGATCTTGTGTTTCGCTGGGGTGGGGAAGAATTTCTGATTTTACTAAAAGATATTAATATTTTTACTGCCTTTCAAACCTTAGACAAGTTACGTAGCAAGCTCGAGATGGAGAGTCTTGAAATATCACAAGGTGAGAGTATAAATATTACTGTAACAATCGGCATCTGTCCGCTGGATGTTGATAAAATAAAGCAAAGCATAAATGTGAGTGATCGTTTGATGTATAAAGGAAAAATTTCAGGAAAAAATGTAGTGATTATGTAGCTATTCCTAATGTAGTGATTATGCAACTATTCCTATAGACTCTATATGCAAGCAAACAAAAATGACGAACTTACTTGAAAGACAACAAAGAACAGGATAGGATTGAGTTACCATCAGCAGGATTTAAATTCTTTACTTTAGGAGTTAAACCGTGAAATATGATTTTGTACTATCAGTAATTTTTTACGTTTGTTGTTGTTTTTATGCGGCTTTTGGTGCATATCTGATAGTTAATAATGAAAACAATAAAGTCAATAGACTGTATGTGCTTCTAACAAGTTCAATGGCAATTTGGACATTTACGAATTCTATTTCAAATTCTGCGCCTACGGTGGAAGCAAGTAATTTTTGGAGATGCATGTCCGTCTTTGGCTGGGGAGTTTTTTATAGTATTTTACTCCATTTCATTCTCGTTCTCACAAATACTGAAAATCGATTAAATAAGCGATGTATGTATATTTTTCTTTACTTGCCCGCTGTTATTAACTTAATTCTTTATGCGCCCTCCGGATATCTTGGTGAGAAGCAATACTTATTGGAGAAGACCGACTTTGGTTGGATTGACACGCTTCCCATCGACATGGGAAAACTATGGATTAACCTATACCCTATCATTTTTGTGGTTCCCAGTATTATATTAATTATACGCTGGCGGAGACAACTTGAATCTCACACCCTTATAAAGCGACAGGTATCACTTTTTTTAATAACCGTATTGTTTCCCTTTTTTGTGGGAATGATAACAGATATTTTGCCTGATATTCTTGGTATAGAATCATTTCCGAAAGTGGCGACTGTATTTATTACTATTCCCATAACTGTGCTGTTCTTGGCATCGAAAAATCATGGGATATTTATGGAAAAGAAGAGGGAAGTGATAATATACAGGGAAGCGGAAGGATTGGCGGGCAGCAGCCGATTACGATTGTTTGAAACAGCAGGAGCCATATTTACAATTGGTGCCTTAGGAGCCTTTTTTACAGGATATTTTATTGGGAAAGGGGATTTAGTAAAGGAGCTTTTGCTCGCTTTATTTGTGTTTTTTCTTGGTACGTTTTTAAGTTTTGTACCGCAAATAGTAAAAAAGCATACTGTTCAGAATACCCTCTTCCTGATAATAGGTATAATTGGTATGACTGCTTTCATAATTGCAGGCATTGATACGGGGGCAGTAACAATATGGGCAGTATATATAGTATTTCTTCTGTATACCGTTGTTCTGAATAGTAATATTCATGCGTTTATCTTTTTAATTGCAACCCTGATAACTCAAGTTGTTCTTGGGATAATTCGCCCGAAGGTGTATGCCATTATCGATGATACTCAGTATCTGAAAAGAATTTTTCTTATTGTACTTTCCTATTATGCCGTGCGATATCTGACAGCCGAATATGCTTCAAAGATAAAGGGGTATCAAAAATTTTCAAGAGAACAGAGAGTGCTTGAAAATATTTCTTCCAGTTTTATTTCTATTAATAAAGAAAACGCCAAAGAGAAAATCGATGGAATGTTGGAAATGTCGTCTGAAATACTTGGATTTAACTATGCATATTTAATCGAATTTGGCGAGGATTACGAAAATGCAACAATTCTTAATACCTGTGTGAAAAATGTTGATAGTGGATTATTTCCCTTTCATCCTGGAATGCAAGTTAAGACTGCCTCTTTGCCCATGGCTCAACCTCTGATTGATCAGGAGACACCTATCACGTGTGAAGAATTCAAAATAATTGCCACTGACGAAGCCGGAGAGCAAAGAAATTTTTTCCTGTCAAGAGGAATAAAATCTTTTTTCGCACTGCCGGTAATGCTTGATAAAAAAATAATAGGAATGCTGGTTACTGAACACCCTGACCAGTGTGATGTAAGTTTAAGAGAAAGCCGATTAAATTTTTTAAAAATCGTTGTAAATATGTTGGGAGACACAAGGAAAAAGACCTTGTACGAAGAAATGCTATATAATTTCGCATATTTTGATGAAGCTACGAAATTGGCGAACAGGAATATGCTGAAACAAAGGTTGGAGCAAATTATAGATGACAGAAAAGGGTCAGAGAAAATTGCCGTTTTAGGTATTGAGCTTGAGAACCTCAGGATGATTAAGGATACCTTCGGTCACAATATAGGTGAGCAGATCATGATAGAGTCGGCGAAAAATCTTGATAATTTGCTGGAGCAATGTTGTGATATCTCACGGACAAGTGAAGGAGAGTTTGTTATTGTTCTGCCTAAGGTAGAAAATACTAAGCAGATAGAGAATTGCGCAAAGAGATTACTTGATTCTTTTTCTAATCCTATATCAACCGAGACAGGAATAGAAGCATTATTTGTTGTTGTTCATATAGGTATATCCGTATATCCGGACGGTGGAAGAGATACGGATACTCTTTTGAAGAATGCGGATCTGGCATTATACGAAGCAAAAAATACTAATGAGAAGATTGTTTTCTACACAGAACGACTGGAAAGCCATATTGCGGAAAACACTATGTTCACAAATCGGCTTTTTAAATCGTTGCAAAATGAAGAATTTTTTCTGGAGTTTCAGCCTCAGATAAGCTGTGACACGAGGCAAACAGTCGGGATAGAAGCTTTGCTCAGATGGAAGACTGACGGCAATAAAAGGGTATCACCGGACAGATTTATCCCCATACTTGAACAAACAGGATTGATTTACGATGTGGGGCTCTGGGTGTTGGAACAAGCACTTCAAGAGCATAAAAGGCTTATATCAAAGAGATTTCCACCTCTTCGCGTTTCTGTAAACTTATCGGTTGTACAATTCCAAAAAGAATGTTTTATTCCCGATTTTACAAGAATCATAGAGGAAAGCGGAGTAGATCCGAAGTATATTGAGCTGGAGATTACGGAAAGTTTGTTCTCTAAAGACCCTGAGGATGTACTTAATAAAATATATAAATTAAAAAACTTAGGAGTTAATATTGTCATAGATGATTTCGGCAAAGGTTACTCATCATTAAATCGATTGAAGTTGGTACCTTTTGACAGAATAAAAATAGATAAAGAGATTATAGATTATATCGATTTAGATAGAAAAACAGCTCCCATAACGGAAATTATTATTCTACTAGGAAAAACTTTTAGAGCAGGTATTACAGCTGAAGGCGTGGAAACTAAAGGACAGGCGGATATTTTGAGAGACATACACTGCGATGAAATACAAGGATTTTATTATTCAAGGCCTCTGTCGCCACAAGCATTGGAAGAATTCCTTAAAAAGGAAATAATACAGGATCTTGGCTAATTGCTTTTTAAGATTGTTTCTGTACATATTATCAATAATTTTTGTATTAACTGCTCAGCCCTTAGCCACCCGGAACACATTGGTTGATACAAATTTCTTTATTTGATGACTGTTTTCTTTTCTTTTATTTTAGAAGTCTTTTTTATGATAGAATGAATAGAGTTTATCAAAAACGTAAGGAATTTTTTCGCTATTATACTTACCATCGCAAATATGAGAAAAAATACTTGAAAATTGGAAAAACAGAAATAATTTGCGATAGGCAGAGACGAAAGACTTTACCTAGGAGGTTAGGAACGTGAAATACAGCCTCATCTTGTCAATATTATTTTATATTTGCGGTTGTTTTTATATGATTTTCGGAGCATATATAGTAGCTGCTAATGTAAAAAGTAATGTTAATAAGCTGTTTGTATTTATGACAAGTACATTGGCAATTTGGTCATTTGCATTCTCCATTTCAACCTCGGCACCTACAGCGGAAGTAAGTGCATTTTGGGGATGTGTCTCCGTTTTCGGCTGGGGAGTTTTTTACAGTGTTATGTTGCGCTTTGTGCTGATTCTGACAAAAGCCAAGCGCCGATTAAACAAGTGGGTTAGACTCGCTGTAATCTATGTGCCCGCTCTTATAAATATCATCCTGTTTGCACCCTTCGGATTTCTTGGAACAAAACAATTCCGATTGGTGCAAAGTGACTTCGGCTGGGTAAACACACTTCCCATCAATATGGGGAATATTTGGTTTATCGTATACTACTCTGTTTTCACGATAGCAATTCTTACATTGATTATTCGCTGGTTAAAAAGAATTGAGCCTGATGACCCTCTGAAGCGGCAGGCAAGATATTTCTTAATATCCTCAATGTTCCCCCTCTTCATGGGAGTGTCAACGGAGACAATACCTGACCTTCTCGGTATAGCCTCTCTTCCCAAGTTGACCGTTATTTTTTTGATGGTTCCCGTGATATCACTGTTTTCATTATTGAAAAAAATCAATTTGCTCGTCGAAAAAAGCAGGGAGAAAACCGTGTTTCGGGAATCCGAAGAATTATTGGAAGAAGAGAGGATACGCTTGTTTCAAACGGTAACAGCTGTATTTACAATTGGTGCCGCAATAACCTTTTTAGTTAGATATTTCGGTATAAATAAACCGTTAAAAGATGAACTTTTGCTTGCGGCCGTTTTATTATCAGCCGGAATACTCGTAAGGATTATACCGCATATTACGAAAAAGCATGCTATTCAGAATGGCTTGTTCCAAACAGTAAGTACGTTAAGCATTTTGTATTTTTTGATGGCAAACTCTGATACAGGAGCATTAACGATATGGTCGATATATATATTGTTTCTCCTGTTCACCGTTGTCCTTGACAGTAAAATTCATGCTATTGTCTTTACTATATTGATGGTAGTAATTCAAATTGTTTTCTGGATAATCTATCCTAAAGTATCTGTCACCATCGACGGAAATGAATATCTATCAAGAGTTGCTATTATTATACTTTCTTACTTCGCCGTGCGATATCTTACCGCCGAATACGCTTCAAAGGTAAAGGCATACAAGAAGTTTGCAAGAGAGCAGGAAGTACTTGAACAAATTTCTACCAATTTCATCTCGATTAATCGAGAAAATTCTAAAGAGAAAGCCGATGAAATGTTCAAGATGTCGGCCGAGGTACTTGGATTTGATAATGCATATTTAATCGGATTCAGCGATGATTATAAAGAAGCCAACGTTTTCAGTACATATACGAAAGAATTTGGGGCTGATTCATTTCCTTATTATTCGGGAATGAAAGTTAAGATGGCCGATTTACCCGTGGCTGAAGTTCTGATTGCTCAGGGCACACCCTTAATATGTGAAGACATCAAAAACACTTTCCACGAAGGATGTGGCGAGGCAAGAAACTTCCTCATCTCAAGAGGGATAAACTCTTTTTATGCACTGCCTTTAACAATAGAAGAAGAACAGCCAATAGATGCAATGCTAGTCATTGAATACTATGACCGGGGTAAAGAAAGCCTTAGAGAAAGCCGATTATACTTTTTAAACATAATTGTAAACATGTTAAGAGATGCAAGGCAAAAGACCCTGTACGAAGAAATGTTATATCATTCCGCTTATTTTGATGAAAACACAAAATTGGCGAACAGGAATATGTTAATAAACAGACTTGAGCAAACCATACATGCCAGAAAAGAATCAGGGATAATAGCAGTTTTAAATATTGAACTTGAGAACTTGAGAATAATTAAAGACACCTTCGGTCATAGTATAGGGGAGCAGGTCATGGTAAAGTCGGCAACAATCCTTAAAAACATGATGGAGGAAAGTTGTGATATAGCCAGGTCAGGTGAAGGAAAGTTTGTTATTGTTCTGCCTAATGAGGAAAATACAGAACAGATAGAGAAGTGTGCCGAGAGAATACTTGCTTCTTTTTCTGATCCCGTATCAACCGAGACAAAGATAGAAGCACTGTTTGTTGTTATCCGTATCGGCATATCCGTATATCCGGATCATGGCAGAGATGCGGATACTCTCATAAAGAATGCAGATCTGGCAGGCTATCAAGCGAAAAATGCCAATAAGGAGATTGTTTTCTATACGGAACAACTGGAAGACCGTATTTCGGAAAACACCTTGTTCACGAATCGGCTTCTTAAATCGTTACAAAACGACGAATTTTTCCTGGAGTTTCAACCTCAAATTAGCTGTGTTACGGGTAAAACTGTCGGAATTGAAGCATTGCTAAGATGGACGATTGACAACAATGAAAGAGTAGGGCCGGATAGATTTATCCCAATACTTGAGCAAACGGGCTTGATATATGATGTTGGACTCTGGGTGCTGGAACAAGCACTGCAAGAGCATAATAGACTTATAGCACAAGGCTTTCCGCCTCTTCGCGTATCTGTAAACTTATCGGTTGTACAATTTCAGGGAGAAAAATTTATACCCGATTTTGCAAGAATCATAGAAGAAAGCGGAGTAGATCCGAAGTATATTGAGCTGGAGATAACGGAAAGCTTGTTCTCGAAAGATCCGGAAGATGCACTTGATAAAATATACAAATTGAAAGGGCTGGGAGTAAATATAGCCATAGATGATTTCGGCAAAGGATACTCATCATTAAGTCGCTTGAAAATGGTACCGTTTGACCGAATAAAAATAGATAAAGAGATAATAGATTATATAGATTTAGAAAAGAAACAAGCACCAATAACTGAAATTATCATATTATTAGGCAGAACCTTCAAGGCAGGCATTACGGCTGAAGGTGTGGAAACAAAAGAACAGACGGATTTTCTGAAAAGTATAAACTGCGACGAAATACAAGGCTACTATTTTTCAAGGCCCCTGTCGGCTGAGGCACTGGAAGCATTCCTTAAAAAAGAATGATCCGGACACCTTTCGGCGATTGAAATGTTTTTTTCAATTATATTAGAGTAAGTTAAATTATATTTATACTGCACTGCTAACTTAAGGAGATGATTTGTTGCTTAGCGAATATTTATTTGAACATGCTGTAACAGCGAAACAGTTTTTTAATGTATTAAGAACACATGTAGTACGTTCCAGAACGGCAATTACAGCCGTTTTTCTGGGTCTTTACAATGTAAATGAATTTGATATAGATGAAATGCCGGAGACAGAGGAAAAAACAACGGATTTCTTGAAACATGAAATCAGAAAGTCTGATTGCGTTTTCAAATTTTACCGCCAATTCAGATGGTTTATTATTTTGTCCCAAACCGGTGAAAGAGAGGCGGCTGCATTTCTTCGACGCTTGTATATATCAGTAAAAAATAAAGGCTTTCCAGGCTTGGAAGGACGTGAATTTTTATTTTCCGCCAGTGTGGCAGAAATAGGTAATGATGATGGCACTTTCGAAGAATTGATTGCAGAAGGCATGTCGACTTTGGCAGAAAGTTTAAGTAAAGGGCCTGAGCAGATTGAATTCATTACTACCTTTAAAAAAAGACCCTTAGAAATGATTAGAGTTAGCATTTTGGAGGAAAATGCTATTTTCCGCAATGTACTTTATCGAACTTTAGAAAATTTAGATTTGGATCATTTTGAGATGGAAATAAAAACATTTCAAGATGGCTATGAATTCTTGGAGTCTGATTGGCACCTTTCCAGTCATACCCATCTCATAATCATGAATGATATACTCCCTCGTGAAAGTGGATTAGATGTATTACATAAAGTGCGCATGTTGCCTAATAATAAAAAGTTTATTGTTTTTATGATGACCAAAGGCAGTTCGGAAGAAGACATGATTTACGTTTATGAAAGCGGTGCAGACAATTATTTTATTAAACCTTTTAATTTACGTCTACTAGAAGTGGAAATTAAAAGAACCTTTGAGAGGTTATGGTTATGATACAGGTATCCATTGATTTTTTAATAAAAGGGATTGGAGTTCTGTTTCTCATACTTACGCTTTTAAGCATTTATATGGTAGTGAATGGCGTTAAAGAAAACACCGCTTCTAGGAAAATAAAGCTATATATACAAAGTAAGCAAGATCTATGGTACCGATATTTCAAAAATGAAATTCCACTACCCTCGGAGCTTATACCCCATGACAATATTGAAATTCAAGCTGTAGAGGAAATTTTTCTTGCCTACGTACAAAATATATCTAATCCGATTGTTAAGGAAAAAATCCGGAAGTTTTCCAATCAATATTTAAGGCAGTATTATTTAAACCTTCTTTTGGGCAGGAGATGGAGTTTAAGAGTAAATGCTCTCTACAGGATTATTAGTTTTGGAATAGATTCCTTAGCCGATGAATGTAAGAAATTAGAAAAAAGACCCAAATTGTCCCCGGAGGAGCATTTTCAGTTGCTAATTATTCGTTCTATCTTCGATGAAGCAAATTTTTTAGAGGGATTTGCCAATTTGTCAATGAAACTCTCCGAATATGAATACAAAAAATTAATAATAGGTTTTAACTCGGAAATTCTTAAAAAACTGACTTCACAAGTGAGTGATTTTCCTTTAGAGTACCAATATTATTTTATTGATGTTTTAGGAATTAGCCGAAATTTTGACTTTTTGCCATTTTTGGAGAATAACCTTAGTCATGAAAACTCGGAAATTCGTATTCGCTCCTTAAAAGCCATTAATGAAATAGGCATCGTTGCTGACTTGGATAAGTATATGGTTTTCTTAAATTCCCCTATATGGGAAGAGCGTCTAATGTTGGCTAAGATTTTAGGAGCTTTTCCTTTAGAGCAGGTATTTTCGTATTTAGCACAATTGTTACAAGATGAAAATTGGTGGGTGCGTTTCCATGCCGCCCGAAGTATTGGCAATAGTAAGTCTGGTAAGTCCTGGTTGGAGACATTCATTGCAACGGCTCAAGATCCGTATGCCATTGAGATGGCTCGCGAAGTATTGGGAAGAGAGTATTGATCAATGAGTACGATAGCTGATATTTTGATGAAGTTCTTTGGTGGCTTTATTCTGCTATATATGGGTGCCATTATTTTGACCTATACCGGTATGTTAATATTTGCATTTATCGAATTGCGTAAGCAATATAAATTAGACAAGACTGTTTTAGATGAAGATTATATAGATAGTTTTTATTCCAAACCACTTTCGATCATAATACCTGCATATAATGAAGAAGTTGGTGTTGTTGACAGCGTTCAATCTGTATTAAATTTAAAGTATCCTCAAACTGAGCTCATTATCGTCAATGATGGTTCTACAGATAAGACTCAGCAAGTTGTAATAGAGCAATTTAAGATGAAAAAGATTCCTAAGGTAGTCAAAGAACAAATCAAATCTAAACCGATTATCCAAGTTTATCAATCGGAAATTCATCACAATTTATTTTTAATAGAAAAAGAGAATGGCGGGAAAGCCGATGCCTTAAATGCGGGCATTAACCTCGCCAAATATCCGTATTTTTGTTCTATTGACGGAGACTCTATATTAGACGAAAAATCCCTATTACGAGTCATGAAACCAATTGTTATGTCGAACGAAGAGGTCATTGCTGCCGGGGGCAATGTTCGTATTGCTAACGGTCTTGATGTCCACATGGGATCGGTTTATCCAAAAAGAAGCTTGCCGAATCGTCCTTTGGTTCTAATGCAAATCATAGAATATACGAGAGCCTTCATGATGGGGAGAATCTCCTTATCTAAACATAATTTAATACTCATTATTTCAGGAGCCTTTAGTGTATTTGCTAAAAAGTGGGTTGTTAAAGTAGGAGGATATTCTGTCCAAACGATTGGTGAAGATATGGAACTGGTCGTTAAATTACATCGATATCTTTACGAAAATAAAATAAAGAAAAGAATTGAGTTTGTTCCTGATCCCGTATGTTGGACAGAAGCCCCGGAAAGCCTTGGTGTATTAAGAAAACAGCGCAGAAGGTGGCATCAAGGGTTAATTGAAAGTCTGACAAAACATAAAAGAATGACTTTAAACCCAAGATACGGTAAAATCGGCATGATTTCTTTTCCTTATTTTTGGATGGTCGAATGTTTCGGACCACTTATTGAGCTGGGTGGTCATATATACATTATTATAGCTTTCTTTTTAGGCAAGGTTTATTTCGAATTTGCTATATTGCTAACTTTGTTATTAGTCTTGTATGGTTCTATTCTTTCTACTTTTTCTGTCTTAATGGAGACTTGGAGTATGAATGTTTATTCGGCAACAAAGAATTTTTTCAAATTAATTCTTATGTCTTTAACGGAAGCTTTCTGGTATAGACCTCTAACTTTGATTTGGAGATGTGAAGCGTTTATACAAGTTCTTTTAGGCCGGAAAAGTTGGGGTCACATGAAAAGGGTGGGGCTTTCAAAGAAAACTCGCCGTAAGAGGAGCAATTTTCCTAAATGAAACGTAATTTAATGGGCTTAAGCCTTTTAACATTTATAATTTTACCTATTATCTGGCAATTATTGCCTGACAAGTAATCTCATTGGTAATAATCGGCAAGCTTATTTATGAGGGCATTTGGAGTTTTATCAAATTCTTGCGAAGAAAAACGACTGGAGCCAATGGGAGAGAGTGTGTTATCTGAAGGAAAGACAACATGAAAAAGGTTTATATTCTTAATAATAATATTTGTACTAATAATAGTTATTCCCTTTATTCTTTGGCAATTAGAGCCTGATAAAGAGTGTCGTATAGCAATAATTGATAAAACTGTGCCTGATGAGACATATCGTGAACATAATGGTCTTATCTTTCTGTTAAATCACTTAAAGTATAAAAAACAATCAGGTGCCTCATTTGATCCAAGAGAAGATTATTTTGGCTTTTTTCCTAGTGAAAAAGATAAAAGTTATGAGTTAAAAGCACTGCCAACAGACTATAATGACTATGATGTTATTTATTTGGCGGATACCTATGGCGTTTATGAAAAGGATTTCCCATGGATAGAAAAGGAAAGAGAAGGTTCTCGATCAGAAAAAATCTATGGCGGTTTAGAAGTAGAAGAGTGGCTCAATATTCATAATAGATTAGCAAAGAAAGATAAGAGCCTGTTCATCGCAGAATACAATAAATTTGCTTCTCCTACTAGAAAAGAAGTGAGGGAAAGTATAACCAATTATTTAGGTATCAATTGGTCAGGCTGGGTAGGGCGATATTTTGATGAATTAGATTTTAATAAAAATGAAGAGATTCCACAATGGATAGTAGATGGGTTTGGGGAATCATGGAATTATAAAGGACAAGGATTTATTTTGGTAAATGACATAGATTTTCAAGTCATTGTTCTGGAAATGTCAAAACATGTTTTAGACAAAGGCATTAATATTTCCTTCACCCAAGAGGGTGAAGAATTCTTCGGACTTAAAAAAAGTCCTAATTACTCATATTGGTTTGACATTATAACTCCTAAACAAGACTCAACCGTGTTGGCTAACTATAATTTGAATTTAACCCAAAGCGGGGAGGAACTTCTGGAAGAAAACGGGATTCCTGCCGAGTTCGCTGCGGTTGTAAAAAATGAACGAGGAGCTTGTACTTCCTATTATTTTGCAGGTGATTACAATGATATAAGCCGACTACCAAGTATATATAAATTTAAAGGATTACAGAAACTATATAGTTTTTTGGAAAGGAATTCAGATCGTGCTTTTTATTGGTCAACATATTTTCCTATGATGGAGAAAATTCTGGAAAGTTTTAATAACAGCAGTTCTTTGGCAGAAAGCAAGGATCTGGGAGATGAGGAAACTATAATTCCGGAAGATAAAGAAAAAAATCTGTATAATGCCAGAGTAAAGGATGACAGTTTCCAAATCTTAAGAGATGGCAAGTGGGAGACAATTATAATAAAAGGTGTAAATCTCGGTATGGGTAAACCCGGTGCCTTCCCGGGTGAAGCAGCAATAACTGAAGAAGAGTATTACCGTTGGTTTGAATATATTGGTGAAATGAATGCCAATGTTATCCGTGTATATACTTTGCATCCACCCGGTTTTTATAATGCTCTGCTTAGCTACAATGAAAATCATGATGAAAAATTATACGTAATTCACGGTGTTTGGATAAATGAAGAGGAGCTTGTAAATTCGCAAGATGCTTTTGAGGAAAATAACTTGGCTGAATTTCAGCAAGAGATGAAAATAATCACAGATGTAATCCACGGAAATAAAATTATTGAAGCCAGACCGGGGCACGCATCAGGGATTTATGCGGCGGACATTTCCCGCTATGTCATAGCCTGGATTTTAGGTATCGAGTGGGATCCATATATGGTTGAAAACACAAATAAGCTTCACTCATCCATCGGGGATTACAATGGCAATTTTTTTGAGACGAAAGGTGCAAAACCCTTTGAATATTGGCTTGCGCAGCAGATGGATACTATCGCGCAATACGAGATGGAACAATATAACTATATAAGGCCCGTCAGTTTTACCAATTGGCCGACAACAGATATATTGGAACATCCTGCCAATTTTCAAGATAGTGAGGATTTGGTCGGTGTCAATCCTAATGTTATATACACTAAAGGAGAAATGGATGCGGTAGGACAGTTCGCTTCATATCATGTCTATCCGTATTATCCTGATTTCTTAAATGTTGAAGAACAATATCTAAACTATATTGATCACAGAGGGGAAAAGAACAATTACGCCGGTTATTTAAATCATCTGAACAGTGTTCACAGACTTCCCATTTTGGTAGCTGAGTTTGGTATACCAGCTTCACGTGGTCTTGCTCACGAAAACCCCTTTGGTTGGAATCAGGGATTTACATCGGAAAAAGAACAAGGAGAGACTCTACGTCGCCTTTATGAGGACATCTTGGAAGAGAAAATGCTCGGTGGCCTGGTATTTGCCTGGCAGGATGAATGGTTTAAAAGAACTTGGAATACGGTCGATTATGACAATCCGGATAGAAGACCTTTTTGGTCCAATATTCAAACAAACGAACAACGATTCGGACTCCTATGTTTCGATAGAAATAAAATAATGATTGATGGTGATACAGAAGAATGGGAAACGGAACCTTTGTATTGTAAAGATCAGGGAGCAATGAGAGGTTTATATGTAGATTACGACGAAACTTATTTGTATATCAGATTGAATTATTCCGATATTGAAAAAGGCTATCCGCTTATTTTACTTGATGTCTTGCCTGATCAGGGCAACTATTTTATGAAGGGAAATGACAGTATTGAATTTTCCAACGGAGTTGACTTCATCGTAACGCTAAATGATAAAGAACCCAGAATTATTATTGACCAGTACTATGACTTTTTCACCTATATGCAAGCTTACCATCTAGAATTAATAGAAAAACCTTCTCCAAATTTGTATAAGAACAGCGGGGTTTTTTCAGAAATTCACTATGTGCTCAGCAGAGAATATACCTCTGAAGACGGTGAAATATTAATGCCGTTCACTACTTATGAAACAGGAATGCTAAGAGAGGGGAATGCCAATCCCGATTCGAAAGATTACGACTCTCTCGCCGATTTTTATATAAATGATGAAGAAATACTGGAATTAAGGATTCCCTGGTTATTAATCCAAGCAAGAGATCCAAGTCAGAAGGAGTTTATTGGAGATGTCTATAAGGATGGTCTTGAAGCAAGCAGATTTGTCGATGAAATCTATATAGGAGCTCTATACATCGATGATAAAGGTACTGTATTGGATTCATTTCCAAGTATAGAAAACAATGTTTTAAGCAGTTTGAGCGCATATTCTTGGGATAACTGGGAAAAACCTCAATATAAAGAGCGACTGAAAGAATCTTACTATATAATACGGGATTTATTTGATGACAATAGAAGAGACAAATGAGTTTTTCTAATACATCTTAATAATTTTTTTAATAGAGTGAAAATGAAATGTATTAATGTTGTAACTTCTGTTAAAAAGAGTGGCAAAAATTACTCTCTTACTGCCAATGCCACCAATGGAATTTTTTAGATTATTTGCTAAACCTTCCAATAATTAATCTAATTAGTTTACTTTTATTTGATGTCATTTAGTTAAATTTAATTTATAATAAATTAGAATTTCTTGATCAAAGAATCATTTAGAAAACATTCAGCGGTACATATGTAAACTATGAAAAACAGCATAGCAATATGAAATAGTATATTACATAGGGTACAGAGAACAGATTAGAAAAATAGGAGGCAATTATGGAATATACGTTAAGACATGAGATACATGGAGGGAATTTGCCGGTAGCAATTTGCTATCCACAAGCGGGACAAACAATATATGCGGAGTCTGGAGCAATGGGTTGGATGTCACCTAATATGCAAATGGAAACTTCAGCTGGTGGTATAGGTAAAGCTTTTTCCAGACTATTGACCAGTGAGAGTATGTTTTTGAATTATTATACTCCCCAAAATGGTCCGGGCTTATTAGCAATACCGACTAATTTTCCGGGTAGTATTATTTCAATAGAAATGGATGGAACACGTGGCTTTATTCTGCAAAAATCCAGTTTTCTGGCGGCAACAATGGGCATAGAACATGAAATTTATTTTCAAAAAAAATTAGGAGCAGGTTTCTTCGGTGGTGAAGGGTTTATCTTGCAACGTTTTTCCGGTAGAGGAACTCTTTTAGTAGAAATAGATGGTTCTGCTTGGAGTCATTATCTGCAACCGGGTGAGGAAATGATCATTGATACAGGCTATATGGCAATGATGGATGATACCTGCAAAATGGATATAAGACAAGTGCCGGGCCTTAAAAACAAACTTTTAGGTGGTGAGGGGCTGTTTAATACAGTGATAACCGGACCGGGCAATGTTACAATTCAATCACATCCGCTTAGTAGAATAGCGGCAAGCTTAACATTCAAATAATTCAAATTATTTAGTTTGAATCATGAGCATTTAAGGATTCAATCATTCAGGTTAACAACCGATAATTAATATATCTTAGTAAGAAAGACAACGCAGTAACTTAGTTAGAAGACTCCCAAAAAAGTAGCGTTGTCTTTTTTGTCTGTAAATTTATCGTAGTTAAATACCTTGCACACTTTTTAAAGTCGTACCAATAAAAACCCGGATAAGCTTAAAAAGTGTGCTCATCTAACCCAGAACTGATGGGTTTGGACGAAAATATACACACTTTTTAAAGTTGTACCAATAAAAACCCGAATAAGCTTAAAAAGTGTGCTCATCTAACCCAGAACTGATGGGTTTGGACGAAAATATACACACTTTTTAAAGTTGTACCAATAAAAACTCGGATAAGCTTAAAAAGTGTGCTCATCTAAAGAATTATTCCTGCTTACGAAAAATATCAGCTAATGCATATGTAATTTTGTTTTACTTTAGTTTAATAATATTTGGTTATATTTTAATAAAATTAAAGTCAAATTTAATATAATTGAAATAAAAATGAATATTGACTTTAATAAAATTAAACTATAGTATATATATCAAGTCGAGTGGAGATTTTTATGTATATCGACCAAATCCCGATCTGGCTGACTGAATTAAGTGAAGATGAATTAGAATTTATTAAATTATTCGTATTGGCTTCCGGTTCATTGAAAGAGTTAGCAAAACATTATGAGATTACCTATCCGACTATCAGACTCAAATTAGATCGGCTCATTCATAAAATTGAAATTTCTGACCAACATCAACCTAGCGGCATGATCGACTTGATCAAAGAGCTGACTTTGCAAAATAAATTAGATCTTGATACTGCGAAACAGTTAATTGAGATGTATGAAAAAGAGGAAAACAGCAAATGATAACAATTTTATATCTGATCTTATTGGTTTCTTTTTTAGTTTTAGAAAAAATTGTTTCTGAGAAAGAACAATATCGAGGCATTTTGTTCGCATTAGGAGTTGCGGTTTTAGGTATTCCATTCGGTACAAAATTTATTTGGTTAGCTTTTATTTTGATATGTGTCAATGTCGGAAGGTTTATTTATCAAGAGATACAATTAATGAAGCTTACTTCATTAAAAGATCGCTTAGCGAATGTCTTGGAATTTCAAACCAGATTCCTATAAAACCCGGAATAATTGTTTGCTCGAGCTGAATTGTGGTAGAATATCAAAAAATATTTTGGTAAGTACTCTGCACGATTCTGTTAGCTAAAGATAAAAAATTCTTCAATAACTTAACAGAACGTTCTGTACTTGGAGGAGGCTATTATTAAACCGGAATTACAAAATATTATCGCGATGTCCTTATATATGGCGATGGTCATCGGAATAGGTGTTTATTTCTTTAAGCGTTCTAATTCTTCATCAAAAGAATATTTTCTGGGAGGTCGTTCCATAGGACCTTACGTGACGGCAATGTCTGCTGAAGCCAGCGATATGTCAGGTTGGCTATTGATGGGTTTACCCGGAGTAGCTTATTGGACGGGTCTTAGTTCTGCCTTTTGGACAGCATTCGGACTTGCTGTAGGAACTTATATCAATTGGAAAATAGTTGCCAAACCGCTTCGCGTTTATTCTCATGTAGCGAACGATTCAATTACTATACCGGATTTCTTTTCCAATCGATTCAAAGAAAAAGGCAAAAGAAAACCAATTTTATTTTTTTCCGCTGTCTTTATTTTGGTGTTCTTTGTAGTATATGCTGCTTCTTGCTATGTGACTGTAGGGAAACTATTTTCCTCTTTGTTCGGAATGAGTTATATTTCAATGATGATTTTAGGAGCAATTTTCGTATTGGCTTACACCTTCATCGGAGGCTTTTTGGCTGAATCTGTTTCTGACTTTATGCAAGCTCTGGTAATGGTTTTTTCTTTAGTTGTGGTTCTAATAATCGGTATAAGTTATGCTGGCGGAATAAAAGAAATTATTAATAATCTAAAGCAATTTCCTGGTTTTCTGGAATTTTTTACATCTGCTAAGCCCAGTTTAAACGAAATGGGACAACAGATTCAAACGAGTGGTATTCCTCAGTTTGCTGAAGCAACTAAAGTAAGTTGGTTGGAAATTTCTACAAGTCTGGCTTGGGGATTGGGATATTTCGGAGTACCTCAAGTGTTAATTAAATTTATGGCAATAAGAGATGCAAAAGAAATTAAAATTGCGAGAAGAGTTGCATCTATATGGGTTGTTATTTCATTAGCAGCTGCTGTATTCATAGGTTTAAACGGACGTGTTTTATTTCCCGCGGAATTATTAACTCAGTCAGCTTCTGAAAAGATTTTTATTATCTCCGCCCAAAATATGATGCAGCCGTTTATCGCAGGAATTGTCATGGCTGGTATTTTAGCCGCAACAATTTCTTCTGCCGATTCCTATCTTTTAATCGGTGCATCTTCTGTAGCCAAAAATTTATACCAAGGCTTGTTTAAACAAGATGCTAAAGACAAAGATGTGCTGAAAATAACGAGAATCACGTTGCTATTAATCACAACGATAGGTATATTGATCGCACTTGATGAAAATTCAGTTATATTCAAAATAGTTTCTTTTGCTTGGGCCGGCTTTGGAGCAACTTTTGGTCCATTAGTTCTTTTTTCTTTATTCTCGAGCAAAATTACGCAAAAGGGTGGTGTAGCAGGAATGATTGTTGGTGCTATGACAGTATTTGTTTGGGATCTCTTCTTGGTTAAATTTGGTGGCGTATTTGAGTTATTCTCATTGTTACCGGGTTTTCTGCTTTCCTCGATTGCGATCTGGGTCGTTTCCTCAATCACATCTGTGGATAAAGAGATTAGTGAACAACATCAAGAGTATAAAAAGGAACTGGAGCAAATCACTCGAAAAGTATAGAAATGGAGCTGCAAAAACCATTTAAAATCAATATTAATATGTTTGTCTTTATATCTTGTTGAATGTTAAAGATACCACGTAAAGAAATATTTCAAGTTAAGCCATAAAATTTAATTCATAATAATAATAGCTGTCGGAAAACTTTATATTTAGACCGACAGCTATTGTTTTTGCTTGAAAGCAATCTTATTTATTAAATTAATAAAACCAGATAATTGCCAAATTTATTTAAATTGTAAATTTTTGCAAGGAATTACCACATGAAATTATTTATGCAGAAAGACCAATAATGAACATCAATCTTTAGCAAAAGTGTCTACTTCATGTTGCAGCCGTTCGATTAACTCTGATTCACTCATTATGCCGAGGTCACCGGCTTTACGTTGGCGCACAGAATAGTTTTGATTTTCGATTTCCTGATCCCCCATGACTAACATATAGGGAATTTTTTCCAGTTGAGCATCACGGATTTTACGTCCGACTTTTTCATTTCTGCTATCGACTTTTACACGGAAACCTGCAGCAGTTAAACGACTTGCAGCATCTTTAGCACCTTGGAAGTGTTTTTCAGCAATCGGCAAGATGACTATTTGTTCCGGTGCAACCCATAAGGGGAGAGCACCGGCATATTTTTCGATTAGTAAAGCAAGTGTTCTTTCATAACAACCGATTGAAGTTCTGTGAATGATGTGCGGGTGTTTTTTCTCACCGTTACTATCGATATAAACCATATCAAAACGTTCTGCCAGCTGAAAATCGATTTGGATTGTAATCAGTGTATCTTCTTTACCGAAGACATTTCTGATTTGAATATCTAATTTCGGACCATAAAAAGCGGCTTCACCGATGCCGGTTTCATACTCAATTCCGGTGGAATCCAGGATGGCTTGCATTGAGTCTTGAGCATTTTGCCATTCTTGCGGATCACCGATATATTTGTCTTTATTGTCCGGATCCCAGATTGAAAAACGATAGCTGACATCTTGATCTAAACCCAATGCTTTGAGCATGAAATTAGCTAAATCGAATGCCCCGAGGAACTCTTCTTTTAATTGCTCCGGAGTCACCATCAGATGTGCTTCGGAAATTGTGAATTGTCTCAGGCGGATTAAACCGTGCATTTCACCGGAGGATTCATTGCGGAAAAGCGTTGAAGTTTCATTCAAACGGATAGGCAAATCACGATAACTTCTGGTTTCAGCCTTATAAATCTGATATTGGAAAGGACAGGTCATCGGGCGCAAAGCATATGCTGTTTCGCCGTCTTTTTCTTCCGGATCCCCCATGATAAACATACCGTCACGGTAATGATCCCAATGACCGGAAATCTTGAACAAATCGGATTTGGCAATCAGCGGTGTTTTGGTAATCTGATAACCGCGTTTTTGCTCTTCATCTTCAACAAAACGTTCTAAAATTTGCAGAGTTTTTGCACCTTTGGGCATAAATAGGGGCAAGCCCTGACCGATAAAATCAATGGTTGTAAAGTAGCCAAGTTCACGGCCTAATTTATTATGGTCACGTTTTCTGGCCTCTTCCATTTGAACCAAATATTCTTTTAATTGTTTTTTATCCGGAAAACTGATTCCGTAAATACGTTGCAGCATTTTGTTCTTTTCATCGCCCCGCCAATATGCACCTGAAACTTGCAGCAACTTGAAAGCTTTAACCATACCGGTATTCATTAAGTGCGGACCGGCACATAAATCAACAAAATCGCCCTGCTTATAAAATGAAATTGTTTCATCAGGCGGCAAATCTTCAATTAATTCGACTTTATAGTCTTCATTAATATCTTTTGCCCATTGCAAAGCATCGTCACGCGACAGAGTATAGAATTCAAGCGGCAGATTTTCCTTTACGATATTCTGCATTTCTTTTTCGATTTTTTCTAAATCGTCATTCGTGAAATTTTGTTCCAGATCAATATCATAATAAAAACCGTTATCAATTGCCGGACCGATTGCCAACATCGCATCAGGATATAAACGCTTGATCGCTTGCGCCATGATATGTGAAGTTGTATGCCAAAAAGCCTTTTTCCCTGCTTTTTGCTCAAATTTCAATAATTCCAATGTGTCACCGTCATTGAGTTTGGTTCTGAGATCAACATCAACTCCATTCACTTTTGCCAGACAGACATTTCTTGCAAGATTTTCACTGATAGCCGTCGCCGCATCGAATGCAGAAGAATTCTTTTCCAATTGTAACGGCGAACCGTCTTTTAATTTAATTTCTATACTCATTTCTTTCTCCTATTACCTAACATTTATTATATAAAAAGTTTATCCTAAAAATTTTTATCTTATAATTTTGTCCTAAACGAATTATTCTCAAATTACTCCAAAAATATATTGCCTTAAAACAAAAAACACCATTGAGCCTTGCCCAAGGGTGCATAACACGTTTCCACCTTGTATTTAACTTAATTCTATCCTTGACGCAGATTCACGGTACTACTTAGTCTTAGTAAAAAGAGTTCGTAGACGGCTCCGGAGTGGTTTTCATTGAGTATCAGATAAAAAGATTTGCAACCACGATCTTTTCTCTCTTAAACTGAAATTCTCAACTACTCGTTCCTTCAATGCCTTTATGTAATTGATTTTCTGATTAAATTATATCTTACAACTGCATAAAATTATCGTCAAGTAAAAACATGTTGCAATTGCTGAATTCTGAAAAATGCTTGCACACATTTTAAGTTTATTCAGCAATCCGTCGGTACAACCTTAAATAATGTACAGATTCTTCAATAAAGCTTCGTTTTTGTGCAGTGCTTGCACACTTTTTAAGCTTATCCAGCAATCCGTCGGTACAACCTTAAATAATGTACAGATTCTTCAATAAAGCTTCGTTTTTGTGCAGTGCTTGCACACATTTTAAGTTTATTCAGTAATCCGTCGGTACAACCTTAAATAATGTGCAGATTCTTCAATTAATTTGTATAACCTAAAATCATAAATAACGATCAACTTTAACTTGTTGGAATAATATAAAAAAAGAGTAAACGGGTTTATCTAAAAAATTCGTATCGTGTTTTGTTAATAAGAACAAGGCAAGGAATGGTTATTTTATTCCGAAAGGAAACGATTCTGATAAAACTTGTTTAACAACGTATTAAGATGGTGTTTATCACTATTTGAAATCAATTCGTATAATCGAAATATAGATTATGATGAGTGTTTAATTAAAGGAAAATGGATATAAATCAAAGTGAGTTTAAGCTTGTTTATTCTAAATCATTAAATCTGTTCACTTTTTTGATTTAACGATCTGAATCCATCTGGTACGTAATTTTTGATACCTCAGACATGATTGTCTTACGATTCTGTGTCAAAAAAGCCACTTCTGCGGATTTGACCCGGTAATGCACCCACAGGCACGTAATTTTTGGCACATCTGTTCTTCTATCTTACGATTTTGGAGGTTTGATTTTGAATTTCGGTAAGCTCAATTTGAACTTTGCAGAAATAAACCTGATCAGAACAATTGCTGCTGCCGAAATCATCATGGCAACATTGCCGGCAAGATATTGGCGTAATACGAAATAAATTAAGGCACCGATGATTGAGGCTAATCCATAGACATGTTTTGTAAAAATGTAAGGTTTTTTTGTGGTAAAGATATCGCGCAGAACACCGCCGCCGCATCCGGTTAAAAAACCGACAAATACAATTAAGAGTAGATTATCACTATGTCCTGAGTTAATTGCCACATTAGCACCTGTCATAGTAAAAGCACCTAAGCCGATTGCATCGGAGATGTTGATCAGAGTTTTTAAATGTGAAGTAATCACTTCCGGAATAAGCCTGAAATGATTCCAAATCTTGATTCCGATTAGAAAAACAATAATTGTAATAAATGCTACTGTAACATAAATTGGTTGACGAAATGCATTTGGCGGAACGACACCTAATGTGACATCGCGCATAATTCCTCCGCCGACAGCTGTAGTGATGCCTAGCGTAGTGATACCTAAAAGATCCATGTTGTTATCAATTGCCGCCACAGCACCGGAAATTGAAAAGGCGATTGTGCCAAGCATCTCCAATATGAAAAAAGTTAGCTCCATGAAACCTCCAATTCGTGAAAAATGACATAATCATTGATAATTTGACTATATTTTCATTGCCCAAAGGATAGCCCTTTTAACTATAACTGTAAAGATTCATTTATTTCACGATTTTATATTACAATAATCTAAGATAATGATAATATGTTCGCCAAGGAGGTGCATTATGTTAAAGAATAAATTATTTGAAATGTTGGATTTAAAAAAAGCAGATATGCTGAGAGATCGTCGTTGGTTACACCGACATCCCGAACTATCTTATGAGGAAGAAAAAACAAGTAATTACATTCTGCAACATTATGCCGGAAAAGATGTCAAGGTTGAGTCTAATATTGGAGGCTACGGTATTAAAGTAACGATAGATTCGGGGAAACCGGGTAAGACGCTTGCTTTGCGGGCAGACTTTGATGCATTGCCGTTAGAAGAACAAACCGGACTTCCTTTCGCTTCCGAAAATCCCGGTGTAATGCATGCCTGCGGACACGATGCACATACTGCCTATATGATGGCACTGACAGATTGTCTGATTGAGTTAAAAGACGAATTGGTCGGAAAGATTGTTATAATTCACCAACCGGCAGAGGAAATGCCTCCCGGCGGAGCATTGATGATGATCAGGGACGGAGTCCTCGATGGTGTGGATAATGTTGTCGGTTGTCATGTTATGAGTCAGATGGATTGCGGAAATGTTTATTACCATGTCGGACCAACCCAGCAGTCGAGAGCAAAATTTACGATCAGAGTTCAAGGCAAAGGCGGGCACGGTTCTTCGCCGCATGAAGCCAACGATTCAATTGTCATAGCAAGTCAATTGGTTGTCAATCTTCAGACGATTATCAGTCGTCGTCTTAATCCTTTTGAACCAGGTGTGATCACGATCGGTTCCTTTGATGGAAAAGGTCAGTTTAATATTATCAAAGATTCGGTTGAACTGATTGGTGATGTGCGTTGCATGTCGGATCAGACAAAGCAATTGTTTGAATCGGAAATCAGAAACATCTGTCGCGGATTCGAAATTGCTTATTCATGTAAAATTGATCTTGACTACAAAAATGATTATCCTGTACTGGTCAATGATGAAAAAATGACAATGTTTGTTGTAGATGCGATAGAATCTGCAAACATTGAAGGTATGAATGATGTGCTGGATTGTGGCCCTTTACCGTCGTCGGAAGATTTTGCATATTATACGGAAATAGTGCCAAGCTGTTTCTTTTTTATCGGAGCAAAACCGCAAGGAGAAAGCTACCCTCATCATCATCCGAAATTCGATATTGATGAAAAATCAATGTTGTATGCTGCAAAAGCGATGGCGGCAGTAGTAGATAAATATATGGAAGAACAAAAACAAATAATCACGAATTAAGAGAAATATCGTGTTCAACAAATAATAATGATTAGAAATTAGAGTTAAGGAAAAAAATGGAAACAAATAACGCTCAACAAATGAATGTCAATGGTAAAATAAAACATCCGCTTGCTGATTGGTTTATTCGATTATTTAAAGGATTCATGATCGGTTTCGGCGGAATTGTGCCCGGTCTATCCGGCGGTGTACTTTCGGTCATACTAGGTGTATACGATCGCATGATGAGTTTTTTAGGTAATATTCGTAAAGATTTTTTGAAAAATGTCAAATACTTCTTTCCAATTGGTATTGGTGGAGTTCTCGGAATTGTATTTTTTGCCGGAATAATTGAAGCTGCTTTCGGTACTTATGCAGCGTTATTTACTGCATTGTTCATCGGCTTTGTTGCCGGAACGTTCCCTTCAGTTTATCGTACGGCCGGCAAACATGGTAGAGTAAGGTCTGATTGGGCAACATTGTTGATTGCTGCTGCTTTTGTCTTTGTTTTGATGTTACTTGGTGAACAAAACTTTACACAAGTTGAACCGAATATCATTGTTTGGCTCTTATCCGGTGCAATTGTCGCTTTAGGGTTTATTGTTCCGGGACTTAGTCCGTCGAATTTTTTAATTTATTTCGGCTTATATGACAAAATGGCATCTGGCATCAAAAATTTTGATTTTATGATGTTGATTCCATTTGTGATCGGAGCTGTAATCAGCATAATGTTATTTGCAAAATTTGTTAATTTCCTTTTCACAAAATACTATAGCAAGATGTATCATATTATTCTTGGTTTGATTATAGGTTCGTCATTAGGAATTTTCCCGACAGTTATTTTCCCTGCCTTCAATACAGAAAATTTAGCTGCTATGCAAATGTCATTTGTTGTTGCCATAACAGTTAGTATTTTGATGTTTATTATCGGGATTGTTATATCTTATTTTTTCGGCAAACTGGAAGAAAAATACAGCCCGGAAGAGTAAATGGTTCTTCTATCAGCTTTACATTAACAATTCTAATTTATATTTCAAATTTATAAGTTTTAGAAGGTCGGCTTATTCTTTCGGTACAAAAGTTCCGGGCGGATAGGTCGGATTTACATTCCAGAGAATCCATTCGTCAAATCCGGAGTCATAGACTGCTTCGATTTGCTTGTGAATTTCCGGGGCATTATATTCCATCCAATATCCGGACGGTAGATAACTGGCGGTAAAAGCTTGCAAATAAGGTCTGACATGAGCATAACCTTCCTGGTCAATCGCTTCCCGACCATCGATAATTGCATCAGTCACAACACCGTATGGTTCTAAATCGGGTGCCGTATAGCGATTATTGCCTAAATCGGTGCCGACTCCGTTTGCCATGCTATAACCCACCGGTGCGCCATTAGCATAATGTGAAGGATAGATCATCGGACAAATATTATTGATTCCGGTCAAGCCGATGCTTCTCCAATCCTGACCTATTGCATGACCGTCTAAATCACTGGTCATAACAATAGAGAAAAGGTCAGCACCAAGCGGGATATTGTCTTTGTCTTGAATTTGGATTGCAGCAGTTTGTAAAAAACGATTGATTGCACTGTATTTTTTAGGTACCGTATCGGGTTCACCGTAATAAGCAGCCGAACCGTCTAAAGAACCGCCTGCCGGAAATCTGATATAGTCAAATTGGATTTCGTCTACACCTAAATCAATGACTTCTTCCGCAATATCGATTAAATATTGCCAGACTTCCTGATTGTAGGGATTGGCCCATGTTGCATTACCCTCGTGGGGAAACTGAATCGGTGTTCCGTCTTCATTTTGAATACATAAATCCGGTCGGACCGTTGCAAAAGTTTCATCCTTAAAACTAACGATTCGGGCTATTACTCTGATTCCGTTAGCATGACATTTTTCGGTTATTCCCTTAATATCCCGATGTGTAATAGTGCAATTTAATTCTTTGACTAAAGGGATTTTACTATCGTAAAGAACACCGTAGCTTTCTTTGACATCGACTACTATTGCATTAACTTCAGTTCCTTTAACTTCTTCCAGAAGTGAATCCAAATTATCTGTATCGTAAATGTAAACACCGCGAATTTTTTGATGTTCAAAGTTTGCTTCATGCTCGGACTCGGGTAGAGGACCGAAGTAATCCTCAACTTTTTCGTTTTCTTCCGGATCAAAATCTTCAGTTACTACATGGACAACACCTTTTTTATCAATATAAGTAGGTAGAGTTGTTTCATAAATGAAAGCATAAGGATCAGTCATCTCTGTCGTTGTTTCATCGGCAACTTGAGTGTTGGTTGTAGTCTTGTCATTGTTAGCGGCTTTTTCCAATTCTGCTTTTTGCTGCCTATAATAGAAAAACACAAAGCCAACTGCTAAGAGAACAATAATTATGCCTAGAATAATGATTATTTTCTTTTGTTTGTCTTTTTTACTGCGTTCCAATTTAATTAGAATCGGTTGCGGCTTTCTGTTCTGCTCGTTTTCCATAAAAACAATTGATCCTTACTGTTGCGAATTAATCTTTAATCTTTTGATTATAATCCGAAACCAGCTTTGATGCTACATCAACGTCGGAATTGATTTGTACAGGAGTATTACCGATCATCTGATAATGCTCGGAACCTTTGCCGGCAATGAACAGTAAAGATTTTTTAGTTGACTTTACAGCCTGCTCAAAAGCTTCTTTGATGCCGGCTTCTCTTTCTTCGACAATTTTATAAGGACAATCAGCTTCAATTAAGTATTTAGCCATTGCGGCAGCAATTTCCGAATGTTCTCGAAAACCTGGATCGTCCGGAATTAAATAAACAAAATCGGCATGCTTGGCGGCAGATTCGGGCAAGTCTTCAATTCGATTAAGTCCTTTACTACCGCTTGCTCCGAATAAAGTGATTAATTGATAATCAGGAAAATGTTGCTTTATCATTTCGAAACTTTTATCAAAGCTTAGACTGGTATGAGCATAACTGACATGACAGATAATTTTATTATCATGTGTAATATAAAGGTTGTCACGTCCCAGAGTTTCGATATTTTTTAATGCCGCAGCAGATTCTGATTTGGGAATTCCGAAAAATTCTGTTAGTGCGATTGCACAGAGTGCATTTTCAATATTGTATGATCCGATTCCCGGTAAAGAAAATTGAGTAGTGTTAACTGTGAAATGATTGCTATTAGAATAAAAATCGATATTATCGGCAAAATAATCACAATTTTCCGATTGAGTTGAACAAGAAATACTTTGGATCCCTAATTTATCAATTTCCTGTTCAACTAAGTGAATATTTTCCATATCTTTGAAAATAACGGCAGTGTCGGACATTTGTAAGATTCGCAATTTAGATTCAAGATAATCTTGATAACTGGGATGTTCTAAAGGACTAATATGGTCACGCCCCAAATTGAGCAGACTCACAATATCAAATTCTATTCCGGTAACGCGATTATATTTCAAAGCTTGGGAAGACACTTCAAGAACCATATATTCAAGACCGGATTCGACAGCATTTGCTAAGTGACTGAACAGATCTAAAGCTTCCGGTGTAGTGATGGTTGATTCTTCATTAATTTTTCCGTCAAAGGTTTCAATCGTAGAAATAATTCCGCAGGGTTGTTTGTTTTGCTTTGTCAACCAATGATCAATAATAGCTTTTACATAAGAAACCGTAGTAGATTTTCCTTTTGATCCGGTGACGCCGATTAATTTCAATTTGCGATCGGGTTGATTGTAGAATTCTTTACCGAGATAGGACATTGCCAACCGGATATCTTGAACAATTATCCGCGGCAAATCAATTTTATAATCAACTTCAGAAATATAAGCTATAGCGCCTTTGACCTGTGCATCAAGCAAATATTGTTGTTTGAAATTAGCACCTTTACAGAAAAACAGAGTGCCGGGTTCAACCTGACGTGAATCAAAAGTGATTTTCTTGATAGGAGTATCTACAACATTTGAATCAATCAATAATTGTTTTGCTGTTAAAACATTTAAAAAGTCATTTGTATTTTTTGTATTTTGCATTCGATTTCCTTTGCCTAAAATATTAATCCGTAGATTCTTAAGATTTTAAAATTCTTAATGTTTTTAAAATCGGAGAAATCTTGATATATTAAAAATCTGTAAATTCTTAATACTTTAATGTTTCGTATTTTGATATTTCAGTGTATTCTGATTGAATGATAACTAAAATAAAGCTTGAAAAGCAAATATAAAGCTTGAAAAGCAATAGAGAGCGAATATGAAAACAATTTATTTTGTGAATAATTATTCCGGCGTACATGTTCCGGGATTGAAAGATAGTGTATATGCATTACGTGAAAAACTGAATTCAAACGGTATAGTCTTGGAAGAAAAAGATTTTGCAACAGATAGTTTAGCGACAGAGAATTTTGCGGCAGATAAATTTAAAACAATGAAAAATTATGCTGCTATTTTTGATATCTGTGCTCGTTGTAAAACATATGCTTGTGAAATTTTCGCACAAGGGAATACGCCGGTAATGATTGCCGGCGATCACAGCATAGGCATGGCCAGTGTAGCTGCTACAGCAGCCAAATTTAATAATTTGGGTTTGGTCTGGGTTGATGCCCATTCCGATATTAATACTGACACAACCAGTACTACGGGGAATATTCATGGAATGCCGATTGCGTCATTGCTCGGTCTGGGCTCACAAGAATTAACAAAGCTTTCAGGAAATGGACCTTGTCTTAAACCGGAGAATATTCTATATCTCGGTTTGCGAGATTTAGATCCGGCCGAAACGGAATTTTTAAATAATTTACCGACCAAAGCATATTACTATGATGAAATTGCGGTACGAGGTTTGAGTAATGTGCTGACGGAAATCAAAACAACTTGGAAAATAGAAAACATTCATCTCAGTTTTGATTTTGATTCGATGAATCCTCAATTTATGCCCGGAGTTTCAGTTCCGGCTCCCGGCGGTTTTACCGAAGATGATGCATTGACAATACTTGATTTCTTCAAAAATCACTTCAAGTGTCGTTCTTTTGATTTTGTTGAATATAATAGGACAAACGATATTGCTGATCAATCATTACATACTTGTCTTAAACTTATAAAATCTATCTTAGATAACTAATATCTGTTAAAATAATGTAAATAATATAATAGAGATGTAATATTTGCTAATTTTATTAGCACTGAATGGAAGGATTTATATGTTAATTCGAGACTGTTCAGGCGGTATAGTATTTTATAAAGATCAAGTTCTATTGATTCAAAATGAAAAAGGAGAATGGAGCTTTCCTAAAGGTATTATTCGTGGTGATAATGAAGCGGATGATATTGCAATTTGGCGTGTCAAAGACGAAAGTGATGTTGATGCGCGGATTATTGGCTTAGCAGGGAAAACCAGTTATGAATTCTATTCCATAACCAGAAAAAAACCGGTTGCCAATCGTATTAAATGGTACATCATGGTTTGTGATGATTTGAAGGCTTCGCCAAATAGGGAACAAGGATTCATGGCTGCTAAATTTTTACCGATTGATGAAGCACTCAAAACGATAACTTATAGTCAAGATCGATCTTTGTTAATTTTAGCCAATCAAAAATACAAAGAATTAAATGAGGGTTTTGATGAGTTCTGATTATCAATCAATTAAGCAATATGCAGAGATAGAATTTGAAGAAAAGAAATCCCGTTTTATCGGAATTGCCAAACCGCTGGAGAATCCTGTACAAGCAGAGGAGTTTATTGCAGAACAAAGATCCCGATTTCCAGACGCTACGCACCATGTCTATGCTTGGGTTCTCAATAAGCCTCAACATTTGCAACGTTATTCTGATGACGGTGAACCTCAGGGGACAGCCGGTTTGCCGGTATTGGATGTTTTACAAAAACAAAATTTAGTTCAGGCAGGTATAGTTGTGATTCGCTATTATGGTGGTGTGAAACTTGGTACAGGAGGATTGGTCAGAGCATATAGTAAAGCAGCATCTTTGGCAGTAGAAATGGCAGAGCCGATAATCTGGCTGACCCATCGTATATATAATTTAAGATGTGATTACTCAAATGCAGAAAGAGTACGTTTTCAATTAAACCAATTAAAATATAATCAAACCGAACCGGAATATACAGTGGATGTAAATTGGAAAGTTGCAGTCAGGCCGGAAAATGAAGAAAAGTTTATTACAATTTTGAAAGACTTAACCAGTGATAATATCGATTATAAGAGGGGAGAACTTCAATTATTTCCCTCATCGATTAAATAACATCAAAGCGAAATACATAAGGATTCATATATGGAGGGTATATGGCAGGTCATTCTAAATGGAATAACATTAAACGCAGAAAAGAAGCAGTAGATGCGAAAAGAGGAAAAATTTTCACAAAAATCGGACGTGAAATTTCCGTGGCGGTTAAAGAAGGTGGTCCTGATCCGGAAATGAACTTTGCTTTACAGTCTGCGATTGAGCGGGCTCGAGCCTATAATATGCCGAATGATAACATTAAACGTTCGATCGATAATGCGTTGGGTGTCGGCGGAAGTTCGGATTTTACTGAAATTACTTATGAAGGATACGGAGCAGGCGGAGTTGCTGTTATGGTCAGAGCTTTAACCGACAATCGCAATCGTACAGCCGGTGAAGTACGGCATCTCTTTGAAAAATTTGGCGGCAATCTGGGCAAGGACGGCAGTGTTGCCTTTCAATTTGAAACAAAAGGCAGTTTGATTTTAGCTAAAGAGAAATATTCCGATGAAGATCAAGTTATGATGGATGCTTTAGATGCAGGTTGTGAGGACATAGAGATTTCGGATGATTTTTATGAGGTGATAACTGCACCTAACAACTATCATCAGGTTATGCAGGCTCTATCTAAAGCCGGTTATCAGTTCGAAGATGTTTCTCTAGGTCCTGAACCGATTACTTTTGTCAGATTGACAGATTCCGAACAAATTGAAAAAATCGAGAAATTGCTTGAAAACCTAGAAGACATTGATGATGTCCAAGATGTCTATCATAATTTGGAAGAATCAGAATAGATTGCATGTTTGATTTTTTATTTGGAAAACGTAGAAAAAAACGGGAAGAAAGAAAAGCGAAACGTGAAGCTAAGCGACGACGTATTGCCGATATTCCGAAACCTGACGGTGATGTGCCGCTCCAACCAGGCAAGCTGATTTTTAATCCTTTTGGACGTTTTGCAGATGCTGTAAAAACAACGGCACAGGAAGCAAATTTAAGAGATAAAATCGAAACTGAACAGGATGAGCGGAAATTTTTATCACAAATTGCGATTGTTGCATTTATCGGAACATCAGGTACGGGCAAGAGTACCAGAGCTTTATCAATAGCAGCTGAACACAAGATTCAATATATCATTGATGATGGATTATTGATTCACGGAAGTAATATTGTTGCCGGGACTTCTGCTAAAACTGCGGATACACAATTGGAATCGGTACGGCAGGCATTGTTCATGGATCCGACCAGAGCTGCCAATATGCGACGTGCATTGTTAGATGAGAATCCGCCAATACTGATGATTCTCGGTACATCGGATAGAATGTTGAAAAAAATATGTACCAATCTGTGGTTAAATCAACCCTCAATGCTAATTAGGATTGAAGATGTCACAACTGAAGAAGAAAGACAGGTTGCCAGAACTACCAGGATGTCTGCTGGAACCCATACCATTCCTGTGCCGAGTATGGAAATTAAACATGAGTTTTCCGGTTATTTTTTACAACCTTGGCAGAAATTAAAAAGACGTTGGGACCGTTCTACAGGTCGTATCGATTATTCAGCCGGTGGGGAAAAAACAGTTGTCAGACCGACCTTTTCTACGATAGGGAATTATTCAATTTCGGATGAAGCACTGGCGATGTTAGTAGAAGAAATCTTGATTCGTTTAACGGGAATTTCAGATCTAACTGAATTTATGGTATATAAAGAAGCTTACGGGGCAATTTTCAATTTGGGGGTTTCATTGTATTATGGATATAATGCTCAAGAAATATTAAGCAAAGCACAGAACAGTTTGAATAAAGATGTGGAACACTACACGGCAATAAATGTCTTGTCAATCAATATTCGTGCTACACGCTTGGTACACAAATAGACGATGTAAAGTAAAGATGAAAAAATAAATTTTAAATCTCTTTTTAATTTTTAAGTTAACAGAACATACAAATAAGAGGGGAGTTCAAGAAATGACGAATTACACTTTTGATCGAAACTCAAATAATTATTCTGATGAGTATCAATCAGACAAAAAAGCATCTGATCAGTATGCAGAGGCTGCCAAACAAGCAAATTTGCAGAATCCAATCAACTTTGATTCTAATTATCGTAAAGTTGAATTTGAACATGCCGGATATAATGAACAAAACAAAGAAATTTTAGAGCGTGAAGAGGCTTTCCGTGCAAGTCTTGTCGGAGCCGGTTATCGTAGTCAAAGATCTGCTCAGAATGAAGATTCTTTAGATTTAGATGACTTAGATGAGATGGAGCAAACAGGTCCTTATAGTGCTGGAGAAACTATTGAGCATTCAGATACAACTAAACGATTACAACCTAAGCGAACATCAGGTCCTGTGTCTGCTCGGAATCGCAGACCTCAACGTAAAAGTCCAAGCCCGGCTAGTGATATTTTCAGTGGTTTATTACAGGCTCTGTTTTTATCTTTTTCCAAGAGACCGATGCAAGCTTTCCATTTGAATTTACATTGGGGCAGTTTAGGAGTTTTGGCTTCGTTGAATGTATTATTAGTAGCCGGATTGAATACGGTGGTGCTCAATAAATTTTTGAAAGCAGCTTTGGAAGGTGTTAGTTCACTTGTTTCTGGAACTGTTGGCTTCAAGGCCGGAAAAGTCTTTTTTATGTCATTGGTAAGTCAACTAGCTACACTAATCGCAGTTGTGCTAATGGTGCTTTTCCTGACTTTAATTTTAGGCAGTGAGAAAAAGCCATTAAAGCAATATGTTCAGACAGCGACTCTTTCAACTCTACCGTACACTTTTGTTCTGTTCATTGCTTTGATTATTTCTTTATTCCTGCCTAAAATAGGAATCATTCTGGCATTTGCAGGAAAAATTCATGTTTTTATCTACTTATATGCCGGATTCCAAAAAGGTCATCCGACCAAGAGAAATAGTCCGTTCTGGTTTTTCATTCTATTGATAGCTGCTGTGTTGGTTATCCAATATTTATTTTTCGGGTGGACTATAACCTGATTAAAATAACTTATGAAGTTTTTTCATTTAGCAGATTTACATTTAGGAATAACCTTACATAAATATTCTTTGATTGAAGATCAAAAATACATTCTGGATTTCGTGATAAAACAAACGGATCAACATAATCCCGATGCTATTGTGATTGCCGGCGATATTTATGATCGGGCGATTCCCTCTGCGGAAGCGACGCAATTATTTGATTATTTTTTAACAGAATTAGGTAAGCGCAATTGTTTAACACTGATTATCCCGGGGAATCATGATTCGGCAACCAGACTGAGTTATGCCGGGAATTTCTTTCAGGAATTTCACATCCACATTGCAACTGAACCGAAGAAACAGGTGGAAACAATAGTTTTGACTTTAGATCAAGCATATTATTTCTATCTGATTCCTTTTTTTAAACCGGTAAATATTAGAAATATGTACCCGGAGGCTGTAATAGACACTTATCAACAAGCTCTGGAGCAATTAATAAGTGGAATTGATTTATCTGTGTCCGGTAAACATATTTTAATAGCACATCAATTCTTTATTAATCAATCCGGTGAAGCTATAGTATCAGATTCGGAACAGTTGTTTGTCGGCGGTTTAGATCAGATTCAAGCTGAATTGGTCAAAGATTTTGATTATGTGGCTTTAGGACATCTCCATCAACCTCATTACGTACAATATGAAAATATAAGATATAGCGGGTCCCCTCTGGTTTATTCAGCATCTGAATTAGCTCGCCCCAAATTTTTGAGTATGATTGAAATGGATAGTGAACCGGGATTCAAATTACATAAAATTCCTTTTGAGCCGTTATATCCTGTACACTTAATTGAAGGAAAGTTTGCCGATTTAATTAATCAAGCCAGAGAAAATCCGAGTGAAGATTATTTTTATATTAATCTATTGGATGATGAACCGATTCCGGATTTAGCAATTCGTTTCAAGAGATTCTATCCTCGGCTTTTAGAAGTCAGAACACCACATTTTAATTATTCAGTAGATAGTTTTAATGCTTTGAGTGCTGCTCCGAATGAATTAAGCATCGGTCAACTCTTTGCCTTATTTCATGAAGAAGAAACCGGCAGAGTCATTTCTGATTCTGATCGGAAAATCATTCAAGAGCTTGAAGAAAAGATGAATTAGCATGAAACCGATTAGACTCTGCTTAGCAGCATTTGGACCTTTTGCAGAAGAAATTGAAATTGATTTTCAACCGTATCAAAATGGTTTGTTTTTAATTTCCGGTGATACGGGTTCCGGCAAAACGACAATTTTTGATGCTTTTATGTTTGCTCTCTACGGGGACACGACCCAGACTGAACGTGATGCAGGGCAAATGCGCAGTGATTTTGCTTCTCCTGCTACAAAGACTTTTGTTGAATTAGAATTTCAGGTTAAAGATAAAATTTATAAAATAAGACGTGAACCTTCTTACTTACGTCCGAAAATGCGTGGTGAAGGCATAGCAACTAATCCGAGCCGGGTAGAAATGACTTTACCGAATGGAAAGGTTTTAACTTTACAAAAGGAAGTCAAGGATAAAGTAGAATTACTTCTAGGATTAGATGCGGATCAATTCAAACAAACCGGGCTTTTACCGCAAGGTGATTTTAAACAACTATTATCTTCAGATCAACCACAACGGGAACAAATTTTTCGTAAAATTTTCAATACGAAGAAAATTATCGAATTTCAAGATTTGCTAAAACAAGAAACAAAAGATATAGCTCAAGCCAGAGATTATAAACAAAGAGACTTGGAACAAGCGATTCATCATATTGAATGGTTTGCTGATATGGAAAACTCGGAATCCCCGGAGCTGATGGAAAAATCGATATTAATTGAGAATTCGGGTTTAATAGATAATTTGGGATTAATGAAAAATCAGAGACTGGAATTAAATGAGTTAAAAAAATTAGCAGAGTATATAAACCATGGTGAGATGAGCTTTTTAAGCCAGTTCTATCAACAATTCCAAAGCTACATTGTAGATTTACGAACTTATCAAAATCAACTTGATTTAAAGAATCAAGGGCTTAGTACAACCAGAAATAAAAAACAGGAAGCATATCAAAAAGCACTTGAATTAAGCCGGATTTTTAGTGAATTGGCTCTGAAACAACAAGAATTGACTTCTTTGGAAGCGGCACTGACTGAAATGCAAGCCAGAAAAAAATCCTTTGAAATTTTTAAGTTTGTGGCATTAAATATCTCCGGACTTTACAGTCAATGGAAAAACAATCAGCAATCTTTGGCGGGCAAAGAGAGTTTACTTGAAAAAAATTTGCATGAATTGAACCAAGTTACCAACGATTTAACAGAGGCTGAACAGCAATATCTGGATTGGCAAAGCAAGGCGGCAGAAATAGAAGCTGCAACAATTTCTCTCAACAAATTAAAAGAAGAATTGTCGGTTTATGAGGAATATGAAAAAATCAAGCTTGATTTGAAATGTTTTGATAATGAGCAAGCGGAACTGATTAAACAAAAAGGGGAATTGGAACAAACAAAACTGAGTTTAGTTAAACAAAAACAAAAGTTGGAGCAACAAATTACGAATTTGAAGCAGGTTGAAATACAACATAACAAATTACTAATTGAACAGAATAACTTGACCGCTGCTTATGATAAGAGCGCAAGCAATTTGGCAAGTTGGCGATTTCTACGTAATCAAGCAGCAGAAATAAAAAGTTTAACGATTCAATATGAAGATGTTGCTGAAAAGTTTAAGCAAGCAGAACTGGATCTTACTTCATATCGTGCATTGGAAAAACAACAAGCAGCTGCTTTTCTGGCAAAAGATTTAACACAAGGAACTCCCTGTCCGGTTTGCGGACAAACCCATCATCTAAAATTAGCTGAATTTGATCAAAATTTTTCTGAAGAAATTCTTGAGGCGAAAGAGCAATGTTTTAATCAACTGCAAAATCAAACTACGGAACTGAAAATTGAACTCGGCGGTCTCAAAACCGGTCACGCTCAACTTTTGACAGCATTAGAAAAAAGTTTTGTTAATATGAATCAAAGACCAAATCAAAACACAAATCAAGAATCAAACTTTGATTTGGCATCTGATGTTAAATTTGCAGAATTTCAATCGGCAACAGATGAGTTATTCAATTATATTTCGGAAATCTCGCAAACAATTACGACACAAACAGAACAACTAAAAGCAATTCCTCAATTGCAGGAAACTCTTTTGAAAAATGAAGTTCAAACATCAAAAAACTTGACGGATTTACAAGAAATTGAGGATAGATTAAAAACCAATTTATTAGACCGGACCAAGTTTAGTGCAAAATTGGAGAACTTGCAACAAAACTTACAATATGAAAACCTGCATCAGGCGGAGCAAGCTTTTGACAGGTTGAATTCCGAATATAATGTGAAAATCAAAGCACGCCAAGATGTCATGGACCATTATAATCAACTCTTACGTAAACAGAGCAGCTTTGATTCAGCAATCGAACAGATCAAAAGCGATATTGATGTTTTGAAGATACGACAAACTGAATTGATAGCAGAAATTACGGAAAAATCTACTCAAGTCGGGATAAAGTTTTCGGATATCAGTCAATATGTTTGGTTACCTGATCAGCTAAATCAAGAAGAAACCGCAATCAATACATATTTCACAGAATTACATAATTTGCGTCAAATTGTAAATGATTTAACCGGGAAAATCCAAGATCAAGCTAAACCTGATTTAGAACAAATCGGTGCTGAATTACAACAAGTTGAACAGATTTTGCAAGAGTTAAGGACAAAAATGACATCGATTGGTCTTGTCATTGAAAAAAACGTTTCCTTAGTTGAGCAATTCGCTGTAGATATGCAAGAATATCAAGAGCTTGCTAAAAAAGCTGCTGAGATTTCATACTTATCCGGACTGGCTAACGGTTTAACAGGTGCAGGTAGAAGAACATTTGAGGCATTTGTTCAGTCATATTATTTCCAGAGAATGCTTGAAGCGAGTAACATGCGTTTGGCGACGATGAGTCACGGAAGATACTATTTGGATCGTAAAGAAGAAGTATCTGACAGACGTAAAAGAAGCGGTCTTGAATTTGAAATTTTTGATACTTATACAGGCAAAGCCAGACCGGCAACAACCCTTTCCGGTGGAGAAAGTTTTATAACGGCTTTAGCATTGGCTTTAGGATTATCCGATACAGTTCAACAAATGCAAGGTGGTGTAGAAATCGAAACTTTATTCATCGATGAAGGCTTTGGCTCTTTAGACAATGATGCACTTGAACAAGCAATACGTGCTTTAGAAAAATTGAGTGAGGGCGATCGAATGATCGGGATTATTTCTCATGTACCGGATTTACAAGAAAGAATAGATCGGCAGATTCAAGTCAAAAGTAGCAATCAAGGCAGTATGATTATTTGTATCAAATAACGATCTTTAATTTTCTACGTCGTGCATGCTTTCTTTTAGTTTTGTAATTTCTTGTAATATACTCTCAATACTCTCTTGGTCTTCCGCCAATTTAAAATTCTCATAGCTTTTATGAAAATACTCAAGTGCTTCTTTGTGACAATTGACAGTTATGCTTAAACGCCCTAGGGCTTTGGCGGCCAAGCCGACACCGTGATAATTAGTTTCTGTTTCGGCGAATACCAATGCATGGTTAAAATACATTTTGGCATCAACAAAATCACCGGCAAGCATTTTTACATCACCTTGTTCATAGAAATTGTAAGAAAGATCGGAATAATATGAGGGCATTAAAGAACTGCATTTTCTTAGCTCTTCTCGAAATAGTTCCGTGGCATTATCATAATCTCCTCTTAGCTTCGCAAGAATTCCCAATTGATGTAAAGCACGTGCTTGTTTGTATAGATTTTCAGTTTTCTTCCCGATCAACAAGGCACTCTCCATATCATGTTGTGCCTCATCATAATTATTCAAATTCATTTTAATGATACCCTTGTTTAATGCAATTTGAAATTTATGTCTATTGCTCAACTTCTTCTCTTCGTCAAGTGCATTGAATTCTGCAAGAGCTTCTTCGAAATTCTTATCCACATATAATTGATGGGCAGCTTCAATTCTATCCTGAATTTTTTTCATATAAATCTTCCTTGGATTTTATCTTGTTTATTTTGCTTTACCCCTTTTTCTCAATATTGTATTGAATATTGATATCAAATCATCAAATGATCTAAAATCCCGATCTCAAACTTTATACTTCTGAAAACACTCTTCTAAGTAACACTATAAGTTTACAAAATCCTTCACGTACAAGCAAATATTATTCTAAATGAGATTTTAAATAATAACGAGATTTTAAATAATAAAGTTAAAAGATTTTTAGAGGAATTGGTTAACTTAAGTTGTGGAGACAAGTTGGAAAAAGATTAATAGTTATAAGCTATAATAAAAATCAAATAGGTTTAGAAATACGTATAAATAGATAGAATGTATAGAAATGAGAGGAAGTTTATATGAAAATTGGATTTATAGGTTTAGGAATTATGGGCAAGCCTATGGCAAAAAACCTGTTAAAGGCCGGTCATGAATTAATAGTTTATGATTCACATACCAATAATGTGAATGAAATTGTTGCTGCGGGTGCAACAGCTGGTGCAAACAGTAAAGATGTTGCTTCAAAATCAGAAGTTGTCATAACTATGGTTCAGAATTCACCCAAAGTCAAAAAAGCGGTTTTAGATGAAAACGGTGTTTTAGAAGGTGCCAGAGAAGGATTAATATTTGTTGATATGTCATCGATAGCACCATTAGCTTCTCAAGAAATTGCAAAAGCATGCGAAGAGAAAGGAGTAAAAATGCTTGATGCGCCTGTTTCCGGCGGTGAATCCGGTGCCATTAAAGGTACGTTATCTATTATGGTAGGTGGTGATAAGGAAGTTTTCGACGTAGTGAGAGATGACATTTTATTAAAAATGGGCAGATCTGCTGTTCATTGTGGCGATATTGGTGCCGGAAATACAACAAAACTTGCAAACCAGATTATTGTTGCAATAAATATTGCGGCTGTTGCAGAAGCATTAACACTGGCTAAAAAAGCAGGTGTAGATCCTGAATCTGTCTTTGCAGCAATTCGTGGCGGATTAGCGGGTAGTAAAGTTATGGAAGACAAAGCCCCTATGATGTTAAAAGGTGATTTTAAATCCGGATTTAGAATTGATTTACATATCAAAGATTTAGGGAATGCACTTAATACAGGTCATGAAGTAGGTTCTGCTTTACCTTTAACTGCTCAATTAATGGAAATGATGCAAACACTACGTGCAGACGGTTTTGAAAAAGAAGATCACAGCTCTTTGGTAAGAATTTATGAAAAATTAACCAATACGAAGATATCTGAATAGTCAAGAAAGTATAAAAAATTTGAATTGAATTTTAGCACTGTACTTTTGCCGAAAATCAACACACAAATGAGTAGCAATGTTATATACTTGTTTTAGACACAGATATAGAAAATATTTCTTTGATCAATTAGAGGGAAAATATAAATGCAAGAAATTGTAATCAAAAAGATAAAACTTAAATGGGTTGATGTTTTGACAGAGTTCTTTGAGCGGACAAACTTAAGAAAAAACTCTTTGGTGGTTGTCGGCTGTTCAACCAGTGAAGTTAGCGGCTCAAAAATTGGCTCCAACTCCAATCAGGAAATAGGTAATCTGCTATTCTCAGTATTAGCTGAAGCTGCACAAACAAACAAAGTAAATCTAGCAATACAGTGCTGTGAACATTTGAATCGTGCTTTGGTTATTGAACGCAATATCGCGAGAAAGTTGATGTACCCGGAAGTCAATGCAAAACCTACACTACATGCCGGTGGTGCTTTTGCTGTTGCAGCTTTTCAGAATATGACGGATCCAATTTTGGTTGAGAATATCCAAGCCGATGCCGGAATTGATATTGGTGATACATTTATCGGAATGCATCTTAAACCGGTTGTGGTACCTTTAAGGTTAAAAGTTAAACAAATCGGAGGAGCCCATTTAACATCTGCCGGAACCAGATCGAAGCTGATTGGCGGTGCAAGAGCGGAATACCGTACAGATATATAACGATTAAATAAAAAAAGAACCTGTTTCTTAAATTCCACAGGTTCTTTTTATTTAAATTTCTGATTGCTGTTAATAATTCAAATTAAGCATTGTCCAGACGTTCGATTAAAGCATCGAGTTGGTCATAGAGTTCTTGTGGCATTTTTCCACCACGAGCATCATAATCTTCATAGTGAGCACGGATTGATTCAGTTTCAGCTTTCCAACCATCTACATCGACGCTTAAGATTTCTTCCATATCTTCATGCGTAACATCAAGACCTTCTAAATATAAATCTTCTTCGAAGGGCATATAACCGATTGCCGTTTCTTGAGCATCTACTTTGCCGGCACAACGTTCAACAATCCATTTCAGAACGCGACTATTGTCGCCGAAACCGGGCCAGAGCCATCTTCCGTCATCAGACTTACGGAACCAGTTAACGTAGAAGAGTTTCGGTAATTTGTCAGCTTCACCTGCCTGACCAATTTCGTACCAATGCTTCAAATAGTCGCCGACATTGTAACCGATGAATGGCAACATTGCGAACGGGTCACGACGAACTTGACCGATTTTGTCGGAAATAACAGCTGCTGTAATCTCTGAACCCATGATTGAACCTAAGAATATACCGTGATCCCAATCAAAGCTTTGATGAACTAAAGGAATTACAGAAGCACGACGACCTCCGATTAATATTGCGTCAATTGGTACGCCTGCCGGATCTTCCCAATTAGCTGCAATGCTTGGGCATTGGCCTGCCGGTGTTGTGAAACGTGAATTCGGATGAGCTGCAGGCTTGTCTGAATCGGGTGTCCAGTCATTACCGAGCCAGTCAATTAGGTGATCAGGTGCTTCACTGCCGATACCTTCCCACCAAACATCGCCATCATCAGTCAATGCAACATTTGTGAAAATTGTATTTGATTTAATTGTATCCATGGCATTCGGATTTGAAGAATAAGATGTGCCGGGAGCAACACCGAAGAAGCCGGATTCAGGATTAATTGCGTAGAGACGACCGTCTTCACCGAATTTTAACCAAGCAATATCGTCTCCGATTGTTTCAACTTTCCAACCGGGAATTGTCGGAACCAACATAGCAAGATTTGTTTTACCACATGCTGAGGGGAATGCACCGGTAACATATCTGACATCGCCTTCTGGACTTGTCAATTTCAAAATCAACATATGTTCTGCCATCCAACCTTCATCTTTCGCTTGAGCTGATGCAATACGCAAAGCAAAACATTTTTTACCCAAGAGAGCATTTCCACCGTAACCTGATCCATAAGACCAAATTAATCTCTCTTCGGGGAAATGGCTGATATATTTTTCTTCCATCGGGGCACATGGCCACATGACGTCTTCTTCACCTTCCTCTAAAGGTGCGCCGACTGAGTGCAAGCACTTAACATATTCACCATCTGTGCCTAAAAAATCCAATACTTCATTTCCAACACGAGTCATAATTCTCATGTTGACAACAACGTAAGGACTGTCTGTAATCTCAACACCGATTTTTGCAATAGGAGAACCGATAGGACCCATTGAGAAAGGAATAACATACAATGTACGACCTCTCATACAACCGGTATAAAGATCGGTCATCGTAGCCTTCAACTCTACGGGATCTATCCAGTTGTTGGTTGGACCGGCATCTTCTTTTTTAACCGATGAAATGTACGTACGTTCTTCAACACGTGCAACATCGGAAGGATCACTACGGAATAAATAACACCCGGGACGTTTTTCCTGATTTAATTTTATTGCCGCTCCGTTTTCAACCATCTCATCTAAGAGCTGTTGATTTTGTTCTTCACTACCATCAATCCAGACGATATTATCGGGTTGACACATGGCTGCTACTTCGTCTATCCATGATTGTAATTCTTTATGTTTTGTCATAATGTTTCCTTTCTCTAATTAAGCCTAAAATATTTTAATAATATAACAAAATGATATATCTAAAATTCGATTAGAAATATCGAAAATCACCTTAGCCTAATTTACCAAAAAAAAGTTATGAATACAAACATACAGGGTAATTATTGCGAAATCATTGATTAGAACTATTATAAAACATTAAACGTTTATAGGAATTATTGTTATTATGCTAAAAATCGTACCTGTACTTGTTAAGAAAATTACAATAGATTAGAATAATACCAGTATAAAAGTGCTGAATGTGCAAATGGCTTTATTTGTTTATCTTATGATACAAAAATTATTTTAAATATACACTAAAAACAGAATATGAACCATTATAAGAGCATAAAGTAAAAAGAACAACATTAACTAATAAGAAGGATTAAATGGAAACAAAATAACTAAATACAAATGTCAACGGAGGTATATGAAATGGAAACAAAAAATATGAAAAGAATAGCGATTGAAAAACATCTCGAATGGGGCGGCAAAATTGAAGTTATAGGCAAAGCGCCGGTTGGAACAAGCGAGGAGTTATCGATTGCTTATACACCGGGTGTTGCAGAACCTTGTTTAGAGATTGCTGCAGATGTAAATAAATCATATATTTATACAAGACGCCACAATCTTTGCCTTGTTGTAACAGACGGTTCGGCTGTTTTAGGTTTAGGCGATATTGGACCTGAAGCCGGAATGCCGGTTATGGAAGGCAAATGTGCTTTATTCAAAGCTTTTGGCGATGTTGATGCATTTCCGCTCTGCATAAAATCGCAAGATGTTGATGTGATTGTTGATACAATCTATAATATTTCCGGCAGTTTCGGTGGAGTTAATTTGGAAGATATTGCAGCGCCTCGTTGTTTTGAAATTGAAGCAAAACTCAAAGAAAAATGCGATATTCCAATCTTCCATGATGACCAACACGGTACAGCGGTTGTAACATTAGCCGGTTTGTTCAATGCTTTAGAAGTCGTTAAAAAAGATATTTCTGATGTGAAAATAGTTATGAATGGAGCAGGCGCTGCTTCCATAGCAATTACCAAACTTCTGATTTCTGCGGGAGCCAAAGGAGAAAATGTTTTAATGTGCGACAGCCGCGGCATTATTTATGCCGGACGCCCTGAAGGAATGAATAAATATAAAGATGAATTAAGTGAAATCATCAATTTAGAACATAAATCAGGTACATTAGCAGATGCTTTGATCGGTGCGGATGTTTTTGTCGGAGTTTCAGCCCCTGGAACGGTAACTACTGAAATGGTAGCAACTATGGCTGATGATGCAATCGTATTTGCATGTGCCAATCCGACACCTGAAATTTTCCCGGATGAAGCAAAAGCGGGTGGTGCCAGAGTTGTAGCAACCGGTCGTTCCGACTTCCCGAATCAAATTAATAACGTGTTGGCTTTTCCGGGTATTTTCCGTGGAGCTTTCGATGTTCGTGCTTCGGACATTAATCAAGAGATGAACGTTGCGGCAGCACACGCAATTGCCGATCTTGTTTCTGCTGCGGACTTAAGTGAAGAAAATATCATGCCGCATGCGTTTGATGAAAGAGTTGCACCTGCAGTTTCGAAAGCTGTTGCGGAAGCAGCACGTAAAACCGGTGTAGCTAGAATTTGATTCAAATGTTGCTATAATCGAATTAAGTGTTATCGGAATCTGATTTAGGAAAAATCAATCAACAAGGGAGTGTTTTGGATAAAATACTCCTTTTTTATACTAAATCTTTAAACTTAACTATACTTTTTTAAATATTCCCCATGATTTAGGTGGGATATTTAATTAATTTTTCAAATCGGCGACTTCGCCGAGATCAGGCAACCAAATATTGGAGGCATCAATGAAGACATCGGGGTTTTCCTCGCGAGCAGTAATTTGACCGGCAATGGTGGCGGGGATAGTACCGTCAAGTTGACCGCGGATGCTTTCAGCTCGTAAAAGACAAAAGTCGGTAAATGTTTGAACACCGATTTTAAAATCTTCAAAAGAACAAAAAGCAGTCGGATCCTTTTTGACATAAGGTGCGATCATGGCAATTGTTTCAGTAACTTTCAGTGAGAAATAGCCTGATTCAAAATATTCGCGGATCAGATAGTCGAAGTTTTCTTTATATTGGGCAAAATATTCCGGATTTTTCATCATGTTATGATACAGAGGACGCTTGAACATTATTTCACCGGCAGCCGGCGTAACAATCGGATGATTAATGTAGAGTTCGGCATCGTTGATCGGTTCCGGCATACCGAGCGAATAAGTTCCGAAAGCCAAATTGTAATCCCACGGTAGCATGCTGATAATTCCGTCTTCTTCGTAGAGAAAATAGTTGTGTCCGTTTTTACCTAAATAACCGTCTAAATTTACGACAAAAACCTGTACCGGAAAGAATTTTAAGACAGAATCAATATTGACCGCATCAGACAAATTTTCTCCGATGGATAAAATCTGCAGGGCCCGAATTAAATTCTTTTTGTCCTGTTCGGTCGGATCAAATTTTGCCTTGCGAAAAATATTGTCATAACTTGCCGGATTATCGTCAATATATCTTAAAGCCACATCGGCATTTTCGGCATTAATATTTTTATAGTCCGGCTTATAGAGTTGACCATGATTGACACCGAAATTTCTTCGGGCAAAAGCTTGTTCCGGCTCTTCAATTGCTAAATAAAGTCCCCAATCCTGATCGTTAATGGTCAACCAAACATAGCTGGTCAGGGGGGAAGGGACACCCATAAACGCCATCATATCGTAGGTTATGAAAGATTTTAAGTAACTGTTATCCTGAAAAGAAGAATCTAAAGAAAATTTATCCAATCCGTAATAACTGTTGGCTGTATAATGGTCAAATTCAATTTTGAAACTATAACGTTCGGATCCGTATTTATGGGTTAAGCGCAATGAATTGTTGCCTTTTGCCCTGAATCCGACATTATCAAAACGCTCACCGTCAATTTCAATATCCGCATGTTTATAGAGCTCTGCTCGAGGGTCTGCGAGGATTTCATCCCATTGTTCAGAATAAATTTTTATTTCATGAACACGGCTATCATCAAATAAGCGATTTTCATACCCGGGGTTTTGTCCGGCAGGCAGAATATCCAGATTTCCATTCATGAATAGAATTGTAAATAGGAAAGCAAGAATCATAATAACAATGATTATTTTGTCGATGTGTTTGTGTTTTAACATTTTTACCAGGCAGTTGCTTTATTTTAATTTTTACAAATTTTGTTGTACTAACGCAGTAATATTTGTTTCAACCTGATTAATTCATATAATCGCCGTTGTAAGAAACCATCACTGTATGATTGACACCTTTAATCGCAGCTAATTCATTAATAAATGAGCTGTCGGCAGATTTTAACCTAACCTCGTAATTCAGCTCGATCTGTTCGGGCATGATAGTTTTACTCTTTAAAGAAAATCGTTTGACTGAACTGTTGATATGGCTGAGAATTTCTTTTTCGACATCTTCATCAATGCAGTGTACAACCAGTATATATGGTTGTTCGTGAGTTTTTGTGTTGGCAAAAATCAGCATAATTATTCCAATGAAAAAACTGCCGAATAATGCAAGAGGAATTAAGCCAGCAGCAAGTACAATACCGACAGCAATACTCCAAAACAAAAAAGCGATGTCGGAAGGTTCTTTAATTGCTGTACGGAAACGCACGATTGAAAGTGCGCCGACCATACCAAGTGATAGAACGATATTGCTGGTTACTGCCAAAATCAAGAGTGCGGTAATCATGCTGAGAGCGATCAAGGTAATTCCGAAACTGGCAGAGTACATTACACCGGAATATGTTTTTTTATAAATAAAAAAGATGAATATACCAAGCACGAATGAGAGTAACAATGTAATCAGCATATCAATGAGCGGAACTGCATTAATATTTTCTAAAAAACTAGATTTAAAAATGTCCTGAAAAGTAATTGTCATATACATGAAACTATCTCCTATTTATTAATTTATTTATTTGTTAGATTTTATCCTGCAATGTAAAATTATATAATACTGTTTCCTGTTTATTTAATTATTAATCGTATTTTCTACTCACAATATACTTGGAGTAAGCTGTGAGCGGGCGATTATCCAAGCAGACTGCCATCTTTACGAGATCAGGTAGAAATTCATCATATTTTATTTCCAAAACCGCAAGTCCATCTGAAACATTGATATGTTTATTTATTTGCATAAAAACATCGATTTTGGTTGTTGTTCTTAAGTTTCGATCTATTGTAATTCTGACATTTCCGGGGTGATAAATAAACGCCTCTCGGTCATAAGTCACGATAGTTTTCGGTTTTAATAATTGTCCTCTTAACTTGGAATAAAATTCAATTGCCAAGGCATCATCTTTTTGTAAAAGAAAATTAATTTCTCCGTCGAGAATTTTTTGAACGTCGGTTTTAGACAAAAGTGCAGTTTGTTTTGCACATCTGCCGTTGATTTTTATTTTGCGTTCTAAACGGATAAAAGACAAATCATTGTTGTAATAGCGGATACGAAATTTTTCTCGTTGATTTATCCCGGACATATTTTGCATTAAAGCTTTATCAGAAGGGGTGTCAAAATATAAACTACTCACACGGTAATTACCGTGTGAGTCAGAATTTTTGTCGTACCGGAAAAACTTTTTCAGTTTTTGGCTTAGGATGAAACCATCTACATAATTGATATTATATTTTTTTTCATTACGTAGTTTTAGAATTTCTTTTTTCTTAATCATATAAACAAAATTTCCGGAGTATTTAAAATAGTTCTTGTTTGTTTTTGTTCTGTGATCGATTTTTTATTCGGATAGTGATTATTAATTATAATTCTAGTCATCATATTCTGAGTCATTATACTCTGAGTCGTCATAGTTTGAGTCATCATAGTCAGTATCATCTGCTGTCGGTGCAGCTGTTGGGGCTGCAGTCGGAGCATAATCGGTTTCATCATAGTCAGTGTCATCTACTGTTGGAGCAGCAGTTGGAGCAGCTGTTGGGGCTGCAGTCGGAGCATAATCGGTTTCATCATAATCAGTGTCATCTACTGTTGGAGCAGTAGTCGGAGCAGCTGTTGGGGCTGCAGTCGGGGCTGCTGTCGGATCTGCTGTTGTTACGTTATCGGTGTCACCATGGTCCGTCTTATCTTTAGTAGTTGGTACGGTAATGTCTATAGAGTTACTGTCTTCTTTATTTTCTTTATTTTCTATACTATTATTATTGTCTTTACTTTTGTCTTTTTCGTTATTATTGTCTTTACTCTTGTCTTTTTCGTTATTATTGTCGTTATTATTGTCTTTATTATTGTCTTTACTATCAGTACCGAGTTCTACATCAACATTTAATTTGTCAACTTTTTCTTCAACTGCTTTTCCAATATTAGCAATAAAATCTTCGCTTGGTAAGAAAGAACCCTCTTTTAATTCTAAAGTTATGGTTTTTCCTGTGCCTTTAGCATCTTCTATAAAATATCCGGCATTATTGATTTTATCAACTAATTCTTGAAGAACGACCGTTGAATCTTTGCCAATATAGTTATCATAATCTTTTACAATTTTTGTACCATCTTGGTTTGAACCACGTACATCGGTTACCTTACCGTCTTTATCGTATTCGATTTCGATTTGCGGATTTACAGAAAGTACGATAACACCTCTTTCAGCATCCATTTTTTCCATTTTGGTATCTGATTGAGGATTTGATTTTGCTTTACCTGCACAACTTGTGAGGAAAAGTGCCAATACCAGTGAAAATATTGCTAACAAGCTTAATTTTTTGTTCATTTTTTATTCTCCTTATATTTTGAATTAATTTTTTAGACCATTGTTTTTGGTCTATAGTGATAGATTGCGCAAGTAATTAATTAAAATCGGGGTCGTATTAAAAATATTTTGAGTTTTTAGAAAAAAAAAGGACTATTTCAAAATTTTACTCCTTTTGAAACAGTCCATCCGTAATATGGCGCGCCCAAGAGGACTTGAACCCCTAACCTTCTGATCCGTAGTCAGACGCTCTATCCAATTGAGCTATGGGCGCTCTTTTAATTGCTTTGCAATTGTAGGCAATTACAATAAATCTGTCAAGCAATTTATTTGAATTAAAATCTTGTAGTAAATCCAGCTTAAACTGAAATTCAAATTTGTGATAAGTTTACTCTCTTACCGAACTGATATTGCACATTTTTTATACTTATTCATGAATCTATTAATATGAGTTTTCTATCATTGATAAATTTTTTATCACAAAGATCATTATATTTTTTGTATAATAAATTCATTAAGGAGGAATCCAATGACTAACAAATTACCGCACGATCACGGAAAACATACAGAAAAGATTTTGGCTCTGATGCCGTCTGAAGAGAAATTTATTGAAGCTGCCGATTTATTTAAACAACTTAATGACAGTACTCGTTTAAGAATTTTGTGGATTCTTTGTCATACGGAAGAATGTGGTATTAATATTGCATCTGCTGTTGATATGAGTCCCGCTGCTGTAGCACATCATTTAAGAAGTCTGAAACTTTACGGTTTAATTACCAGTCGTCGTGATGGTAAAGAGGTTTATTATAAATTGGCAGAAACCGATTTGGCGAATTTAATGCATCAAATGATTGACAGTTATTTCAATATGGTTTGTCCTGGTAAACACCATTATCATGAGTAACTGTTTTGGTTTTTCCCAGATAACATAAAGCCTCCGGAGTCCTGCATGTGCAAAAGTGAAGGGTAAGAACTCCGGAGGTTTTTGAATTAAGAAGAGATGATATTTCTTAATAAAATTCTAAGTATGTTTTAGTGGAAGCCCGGGATTCAGAGCACGCATTGCATTAAATACTGCAATAATCGTGACCCCCACGTCGCCAAAAACGGCCAGCCACATGTTGGCAATTCCCAATACTGCTAAAATCAGAATTGCGAATTTGACCCCTAAGGCAAAAATGATGTTTTGTTTGACAATGCGGAATGTTTTGCGACCGATTAGAATTGCTTCAGCTATTTTAGAAGGCTGATCATTCATAATTACCACATCGGCAGCTTCAATTGCCGCATCTGAACCCATACCTCCCATAGCGATACCGATATCTGCTCTTGCTAAAACAGGTGCATCATTAATTCCGTCTCCGACATAAGCGACTAATTCATTGGTGTTATTTTTTTCAGTTAAAGCTTTTTCTAAATGTTCAACTTTATCTGCCGGCAAAAGTTCAGCCTGATAATTATCGAGTCCCAATTGCCCGGATATTTTATTCGCTGTTACATCTTGATCTCCGGTAAACATTGAAATTTCCGAAATGCCGATTTGGTGCAAATCTTTGATTGCTCGTCTGGTATCCGTTTTCAATTGGTCTTCAATTACAATATATCCGATGTATTTATTATTCAGAGCCACATGGATGATCGTTCCGGATTCATTGTTACTTGGAAATTTGATTTTAAATTTTTGCATTAATTTGGTGTTGCCGGATAATACGGTGCTTCCGTCAACTTTGGCAAGAATACCGTGCCCACTGATTTCTTCTACATTTTCAATTAAATCGGAATCAATCTGTTTGCCATATGCTGCAATAATACCTGATGCAATCGGGTGATTTGAATAATATTCGCTATAAGCAGCAATTTCCAATAAAACTTCTTCGGACACTTCACTTGAACTGCATGGACAAATTTGACTGACTGCAAAATTACCTTTGGTCAGAGTTCCGGTTTTGTCAAAAATGATTTTTTTAGTTTTTGCTAAATATTCAAGATAGTTGCTGCCTTTGACTAAAATTCCGGCTTTCGAAGCACCGCCGATTCCGCCGAAAAAAGTCAGCGGAATCGATACGACTAATGCGCAAGGACAGGAAACAACCAGAAAAATCAAAGATTGTTTCAACCAACTACTGAATGCTTGGTTAAATAAAAAAGGCGGAAAGATAGCGATAACCAGAGCAGCCAATACAACAATCGGTGTATAATAGCGGGCAAAAGTTGTGGCAAAAACTTCCGATTCAGCTTTTTGATCGGAAGCATTTTCAACCAATTCTAAGATTTTGGCAACTGTAGAATCATCATATTCCTTCTCAACTTTGAGCGTAAGTTTTCCCGATAGATTGATACAACCGCTGATTACCTGATCACCGGGTAATATATCCCGGGGCAAAGATTCACCGGTTAAAGCAGAGGTGTCAATTGCAGAGCTTCCGGTGAGAACCGTTCCGTCCAGAGGTACACGTTCCCCCGGCAAGACGATGATTTCATCACCTACACTTACTTCGTAAGGATCAGCTTGAGTTAATTCACCATCAAGCATGATATTTGCATATTCCGGTGTAATATCCATTAAGTCAGCAATCGATTTTCTTGATTTATTGACAGCTTGTCTTTGAAAAAATTCACCGACTTGATAAAACAGCATTACGGCTATTCCTTCCGGATATTCACCGATTAGAAATGCACCGATTGTTGCAATGGTCATGAGAAAATTTTCATCGAGTATAGTACCGCCGAAAATATTGCGAATTGCAGTTCGTAGGATGTCATAGCCAATAATAAAATAAATGATCAGATAAATTATCAAGAAAAGATAATTTTTTCCATCAAGATTAAAAATAGTCCAGTTATTGCTCCGATCAACTGATTTACCATAGTATAAAGGTAAAAGTACAACAAACACAAAAGCCGAGACGAAAATTCGGGTTAATAATATTTTTTCACTTTTGTTTAGATTTTTTATTATATTCATAACGTTAAATGTTATATAAAACTAAAGCATAATTGCTCTGATAATCAGATAATCTTTTTTACCAAGTTTTAAAATATGTAGTGATTTTCTGCTTCAACACTGATACTAAAATTTTGCCCACTTTGCAATCCTTATTTGATAATTAAAAGATCAGGTTCGTATTTGTTCGCAATGGTTTGAGCTTGATCCAGGATTGATACGAATTCTTCTTGATCAGCATCCAGAATCAATTTTTCTGTCATAAAATTCACTCTGACAGAATTGACACCGGCTAACTGTGCAATATCATTTTCAATTTTAGCTGCGCAATTTGCACAGCCCAGATTTTGTAATTTATATGCTCTTTTCATATGCTCTATACCTCCATACCTGTTTTCGGAAAACCAGAAAGCAATTTTTAGAAAACAATACAATCAAACAATTAAACAATTGTTTGATTGTATTATAAGCATAAATGCAGATGTTTGCAACTTAAAATCTGGATTCTATAAGCAAGAATAACTCTTGCCTAAAATCTATCAACTGCTATACTTGCTAGTGTTAAACCTATTTTAGAATGAATTAGGACAAATGATTCCGATATAAATTGTATTTAGCAAGATAGAATTAAGCTAGTGCGAAAATTAAGAATTCAGCCAGCGCAGCAAAAAAAATTAACCTTATCAGCATAATCGATTGAAAGAAAACGTGGGAAAATAAGGAGAGAAACAGAAGAATATGTTGCTTAAATATGCAAGAAAATATTTAAAATTGATTATCGGACAATTATTTTTTGCAACTGTTTGGGTAGCTTCACAGTTGGCGATACCACGTCTGATGGTAGATATTATCGACTATGGAATCTTACTTAAAGATTTGAATCAAATAATGAACCGCGGCTTGTTGATGTTGTTGGCAACCGGCGTGAACATTGCTTCTTTGTTAATCTCTTTATTTTTTTTAACAAAAATAACAGCCGGTATCTCAAAAGACTTAAGGGGAGATTTGTTTGAGAGAGTCATCGATTGGTCCAAGGAAACCAGAGGAAGTTTTTCCAACTCTACTTTAATTACCCGAACAGTGAATGATGTTAAACAAGTTTCAATTCTGATTGATATGTCTTTGCGTAAAATTTTTACTTTAACGATTACGGTGATCGGTGCGGTTATTATTTCGTTTTCGATAGATATTAAAATGGCCGTGATAATCTTGGTCATTATTCCGGTTATTTTCATTCTCGCTCTTAAGTTAACAACAAAAGCTCTACCCAAGTATAGTCGCATTCGTAAGGCGATTGACCAAATGAATCAACGTTTCAGAGAAAATGTAACGGGTATTCGCGTGGTCAAGGCTTTTAACAAATCTGATTATGAAAGAAATATGTTCCAAAAGGCAACAAAAGAGGCATGTGAGACAAATGTTGAAGCAGAATCGACGATGATGTTATTAAGTCCTCTGATCTTACTTTTTACCAATATTCTGATTTTAATCATGTTGTATATCGGAGGCGTGAGAGCGGAACTGGGGACCGTTACAGTCGGTGCTTTAGTCGGTCTGATTGAATACGCCATCATGGCTCTCAATAATATTCAACAATTTGCTTCTATAATCACAATTTTTCCACGCTCAAAAGTGTCAATCGATAGAATTCAAGAAGTTTTAGTAAAAGAAGAGGTATTGCTAATAAAAGAAACGAATTCTGATTTGATAGAAAAATCAACAGAAGACACCATCCGATTTGAAAATGTGGATTTCTGTTATCCGCCTTCGTGTATGGACCTATTAAAAAATATTACTTTTGAATTAAATAAGGGTGAAACCAAAGCGATGATCGGTTCAACCGGTAGTGGTAAATCAACGATTGTTCGTTTGATGATGCGAGATTATGATGTTCGTCATGGCGAAATTACTTGTAACGGTCACAATATAGAAAGTTTATCGAATGAAGAAATCAATCAAATCGTAACACATATTCCTCAAACAACTTTTTTATTTTCAGGTACTATTCGCGAGAATATTCAAACCGGTAAAAAAGATGCGACGGATGATGAAATTTGGGAAGTTTTAGACGTAGTACAAATGGGCGATTTCTTTCGTCAGGCTGAGCAAGGTTTGGATTTTCATATTGCTCAAAATGCGGTCAATCTTTCAGGCGGTCAAAAGCAAAGGATTTCGATTGCCCGTGGCTTGATCAGAGAATCGGATTTTTATATTTTTGATGATTGTTTTTCCGCCTTAGATTATTCGACCGAGAAAAAAGTTCGGCAAGCAATTCGGCAAAAATTATCAGGCAAAGGTATTTTGGTGATAGCTCAACGTGTAGCAACCGTAAAAGAAGCGGATGAAATTCTGGTTCTCGATAATGGAAATATTGTAGGTAAGGGAAATCATCAAGAACTCGAAAATACCTGTATTGTTTATCAGGAAATAATTACTTCACAAAAAAGTCTAAATGAAGAAAATAATAAAACTGATAAACTACTTAAATCTGTTTAATTTTTATAGAGAATTCTTAGGAGAAAGTAAAATAATGCAAGAAGCGAACCGGATAAAAGAAAAAAGAGATGATGGTTTACCCGGCATTTCAAAAGGGTCTGGCGGTGCGGGTCGTGTTGCCGGATTGTTGGTATCAGGCAGTGCAAAAGATAGTAGGGGAACTCTCTCAAGATTGCTCAATAATATCAGTCCTTTTAAATGGTTTTTTATTACTGCGATCATTTTGACTTTAATGGCTTCAGGTGCACAAATTTTTATTCCCCGGATGATTGGCAACATTATCAATATAATTACTTCTACTTTGCAGCAAGAGATTACACTTGATTGGTCTGATTTCCGAAATTTCGCGATAATTCTGATTCTCTTATTTATTATTCAGTTTTTAGCAAACTATTTTTCCAATGTTTTATTGGTAAAAATGACACAAAAGTTGATTCGCTCTCTTCGCAATCAAATGCAAGAAAAATTAAATCGTCTGACCTTGAGATATTTTGATCGCTCCTCAACAGGTGATATGGTATCGCTGTTAACCAATGATTTGGATAATGTTGCAAATACCCTGCAAACCGGCTTGACCAGTTCATTAACCGCAATTGTCGTTTTGATCGGTGTTGTCATTATGATGTTTAACATCCATGCTATCATGGCCCTACTTGCGATGGTCGTAATTCCGATTTCCTATCTGCTGGTCAAATTTTTAGTCAAAAAAGCAAAACCGACATTTCAAAGAAATGCAAAATTCACCGGTCAGTTTAGCGGACAAGTCGAAGAAATTTATAATGGTGAAGATATTGTTAAGCATTATAATATGGGCGATGAATTAAAAGCGGAAATGTCTGATTTAAATGAAAGATTATATGAAAGTGAATGGAAATCGTCCTTGGTTTCTTTTCTCACCAGACCTGCAGGTGATTTAATTTTAAATGCTAATTATGTATTGGTTGCAATTTTAGGTGGATACTATGTAATCAACGGTGCTTTATCTTTGGGTGCATTCCAGGCTTTTATTCAATATACGCAAATGTTGCGTAATCCTTTCAATCAAGTTTTGGGAATCCTCAATACAATCATGTCTGCTTTGGCTTCGGCAGAACGCATTTATTCATTCTTGGATGCGGAAGAAACGATTCAAGCCGGTACAGAAGAAATCGATATAAGTAAAACGATTGGCAAGATTGAATTTAATCAAGTTGACTTCGGTTATACAGATGAATTGTTATTTAAAAATGTCAATTTAAAAGTCAATCCGGGTGAACAATTAGCTATTGTCGGAACAACCGGTGCAGGTAAAACAACACTCGTTAACCTATTGATGCGTTTTTATGAAATTAATGACGGGCAAATCATTTTGGATGACCATGATACAAAACAATATCATACGGATGAATCGAGAAAAGCATATGCCATGGTTTTACAGGATACTTGGCTTTTTTCCGGAACAATTCGTGACAATATCGCTTACGGTGCAAATATTTCAAACGGAGAGAACTTATCTGATGTACCTTTAGAAGATGTTGAAGTAGCAGCCAAATTAGCACGTGCCGATTCTTTTATCGAACGACTACCGGAAGGATATGACACGCTGTTAAGAGAGGGAGCCTCCAATATCAGTCATGGCGAACGTCAATTATTGACAATTGCTCGTGCGATGATTAAGAAAGCTCCGATAATTATTTTAGATGAAGCAACATCTTCCGTTGACACACGGACAGAACTGTTTATTCAACAAGCCATGCAAGAATTAACTTCAAATACCACCAGTTTTGTCATAGCTCATAGACTTTCTACAATTCATGATGCAGATCGCATCATAGTCATGGATCAGGGTGCAATTGTTGAAATAGGAACGCATGCTGAATTAATTAAAAAAGGCGGCCGCTATGCCGAAATGTACGCTGCCGGCCAGTTATAAAATGACATGTATTTCGTATTCTAAATTTGTGGTGTCTGTCAACCTTTTTAATGGGCATTACTTATGTGATGATTGCTATTTGTTTCGCGAGCAAAAGATTTGATGTACGTTGTTGTATTGTGTTTGTACAACAAATCTATTATGATAAAATTTATAAAACAGACAGAAAATATGATGTTTATTAATTTCTAAATGATTCTGTGATAAAACTCAAAAACTATTAGAGTAACTTTAATGCTTAAGCATTGTAGAACATTTTCTGATGAGAGGAGAAATAGTAATGTTTGGGAAAATGAAAAAAATGTTCAGTAAATCTGGTAATAATGAAGAGTTAATTGCGCCCATAGTTGGCAAACTTGTCAAAATGCAAGAAGTTCCCGATCCGACATTTGCTGAAGAAATGTTAGGACCCGGCTTTGCGATTGTTCCGGCTGAAGGCAAATTGTATGCTCCAGTTGAAGGAGAAGTTACACTTGTATTCGATACATTGCATGCTGTCGCGATTACGACTGCCGCTGGTGCTGAGTTTATTTTCCATATTGGCTTGGATACTGTAAAAGAAGAAGGCGCCGGATTTGAAGCTCATGTTGCAGTAGGAGATAAAGTAAAGGCCGGTGATCTGATGGTTTCATTCGATTTAGCAGCTTTGACTGAAAAAGGCTACAATATGATTACTCCAATTATTTTAACTAATAAACATGCATTCTCCGCTGTAGCCATAAACGAAGATAAATTAAATCAAAACGTTGGACTTGACGATGTAGTTTATACCTTGACTAAAGCTTAAAGTAGTTGAGAAAAATCATTAAATATTATAGACGATCTAGTAATACTCTTGACCAAAGCTTGAAGGCTTTGGTCAAATTTTTTATAAAAAGTTAAAGGTTCTGTATGCAAAACGATTCACCTTCTTACCGTATCCTTGCAAAATATTACGATGAATTTCAAAGCGATTCTGATATAAAAATCATTCAAGATGAAATATTGAGTAATATAGCTCAATATCAGATTCTTAAGAAAAAGAATCTACAATTTAAAAATAGTCAACAACCCAAAAATAACCAACAGTGTCAAAACAATAAGCAGCTCAAGATTGCAGACTTGGGATGTGGCACAGGGATTTTTGCTTTGTCATTGGCACAACAAGGTCATATAGTTACAGCAATTGATTTGTCAGCGCCAATGTTAAAAGTTCTCAAAACAAAAAAAGCTCAATTATCTTTCCCGTTTCAGAATAATCTCCGAATACTTCAAGCCGATATAAGTGAATATATATTTTCTGATAAACAAGATATTTTACTTGCAATGACAGATACCTTAAATCATCTAGATGCACAACAATTTGTCAGTTTTTTCTCTTTAGCGGATCAAAATTTAAAAACCAACGGTATATTGATTTTCGATTTGTTAAAACTTGAATATTTGCTCGAAGAGCGAGGCAATAGAACTTATTTTGTAGAATTTGATTTGGCCCAAAAAGGTTCTAGAAATCCTGAAAATGCTTTTAATGTTATCGATACCGAGGAGCTTACTAATTTTAATGATTCTATCGATTCAAATGAGTTTTTCAGCAAACTAAGTCCGGCGGTTTCGATGGTTTGGGAAAATGAATGGTTAGAAGATGAGCAGATTGCCATCTCAAATCTTACTTTTTTTGAGAGAATTGTAAACAGTGATCGATATTTGCGTTTTACAGATCAAGTCATTGAGTATTATCATGACCTTAAAAATATTGAACAAATTTTTTGTGATGATTTTTCTTGTGTAAAAACTCTGGATTTTCCTGAAAGAAAGCTCTTTATATTACAAAAAATCTCAGATATCTAGTTGCAAAAATTTATAACAACACTCCATAATTACTATCTATTGACAACTGTAGAAAATGCTTCTAATGAATTACTCTTAAATGGATTATTTCAATAAATTCTTTTTTAATGTTTTTAACAATTATTTAGTTTTTAATGATTTTAATAAATTCTTTTAATAAACGATTTTTACATGAAAAAGCTTACCCGCAATATTCGCATACGATAGCTGCCATAGATTTTGCTGAAATAATCATACTACGCTCATCGATTTGAAATCTTGGGCTGTGATGAGGATGCCAAATACCATCTTCCGGCATTGCTCCTACATAGAAATAGCAACCAGGTCTTTTTTGTAAATAAAGAGCAAAATCTTCTGAAGCAGACCAAGGGTTACCGGTTTCGACTTTTGTAATTTCGGGGATTAGAATTTCATCTTGATTTATTTGGTTGGAATTTAAGCCGGAAGTCCTTTCGCATATTTCCTTTACCTGACGAGTACTCTCGGGATCGTTCTTGAGAACCGGATAATTATTTGAATAATCGAGTTGTATTTTAACATTGAATGTTACTTCCAAACCGGCTACTAATTGGCGAAATTCCTTTTCTATCAAACGTTGAGTTTCTTCATTCATTGTTCGCACATCACCTTCCAAAATAACAGAATCTTTAATTATATTAAATTGACCGGCACCGTCAAACGAACCAACGGTAATTACTGTCATTTCAAAAGGGTTAACTCTACGACTGACAATTGTTTGCAAGTTTGTTACAAAACTGGAACCGGCAACGATAGGATCATTTGAAAGATGGGGTGATGCTGCATGGCCGCCTTTACCTTGAATAATAAGTTTGAATATTGATTGACCGGCTTGTGTATTGCCCGGATGGCATATAATATGTCCGGTTTCAATATCGGCTCGCAAATGAATTCCAAAAACAAGATCAACACCTTCTAAACAACCTGCATTGATCATGGCAAGTGCACCGCCCGGTGGAGTTTCTTCAGCCGGTTGATGCAGAATACGAATTTCACCGCTTAATAAATCTTTAATTTCTGCTAGCGATTCTGCGAGGATCAACATATATGCAGTATGAGCATCGTGGCCACAAGCATGCATGATACCGGGGTTTTGGGATGAATATGCCAAACCGGTTTTCTCTGTTACCGGCAATGCATCAAAATCCGCCCGCAAAAGAATCGTTTTGCCTTTATTGCGATTATTGTGGCTTGAATGTTGCTGTCCGGAAGCTTTAATCCCTTTAATCGTAGCAATAATTCCACGCTGTCCACCAAAATTTGTTTCAAGTTTATCTACCGGAACATCTTTGTAAAAATCCTCAATGAATTTTGCTGTATTTTCTTCTTCAAAAGAGAGTTCAGGATGCTGATGTAAATGACGTCTAATTTGTACCATGCGTTCTTTTTTCTGATCAATTTTTTCAAGCAAAAGTTTTAATACATTCATGACTATTATTCTCCATATATTGATTTATGCACGAAATTGAGACATTTATACTATAATCATAATACCAAAACAAAACAAACAGAGGTAAGAGATGTAAATCAAGATATGTGTTGATTAGATGCTTAAACCGAATTTTAATTTCAATTTAACCGGAAATTGAGCTGATAAAGAAATTATGAATATAGATATTTTAGTAAAATTGAACTTCGGACTAAAAGATTATTGCTTCGTGTTCGGCGTGAATCGGATTATGTGTTACAAGTGTCAGAAATTCCTTTAGCTACAATCTTTTGATGATTTTTTGTATGCGTTGTCGAAGTGTAACAAATCATACACCATCAACAATTTGCCAAATGCTAAACTAAATCAAAAGTGAGTTGTTAAACAAATAAAAATTCAATTTGGGTTTTTAATTAATGTTTGTAATTCAAAGTAAGAAAAAATCTTTGGTTTAAACATTAAATAATTTGAATAATTCCGGAATATCAATAATTTTAGAATTTTTATCGTAAGTAAAGTGATGGAGGATATCATGGCGAAAAAAGTTGTTCTTGTGGGTGCTAATCATGCCGGTACAGCGGCGGCAAAACAAATCTTAGGTGCAAAGAAAGATATCGAATTGACAATATTTGACAGTAATTCAAATATTAGTTTTCTCGGTTGCGGTATGGCAATTTGGATAGGCGGACAAATCAGTACCGGCGACGGTCTTTTCTATTCCAATAAGGAGGAACTGGAATCATTAGGTGCAATAGTAAATATGGAAACCGAAGTGACACAGATTGATTATGACACTAAAATTGTTCATTATCGCGATGTTTCAGGCAAAACAGGTGAAGTTCCATATGATGACTTGATTCTGGCTACCGGCTCTTCTCCGATCAAACCGAATATTCCCGGAATTGATCTCAAGTATATTCAAAAAGCCAAGCTTTATCAGGATGCAGCATTAGCCGTTGAGCAAATTAAAAATGATCCGAGTATTAAAAAAGTAGGAGTTGTCGGTGCAGGCTATATCGGTGCCGAACTTGCTGAAGCATATCGTCGTGTAGGCAAAGAAGTTGTTTTAATTGATGTTGTGGATCGTATCTTGAGTACCCATTTTGATCGAGAATTTACCGATGTAATGGAAGAACGCCTTAAAGAAAACGGTATTAAGTTGGCTTTAGGTGAAAAAGTCACTGCTTTTGAGGGTTCAGAGCGTGTCGAGAGGATTGTCACTGATAAAAATAGTTATGATGTTGATTTGGTAATGCTTTGTATCGGTTTTCGTCCTAATAGTCAGCTTGGCGGTGACAGACTTAAGTTATTCAAAAATGGAGCTTTTTTAGTAAATAAAAAACAAGAAACATCAGAAAAAGGAGTTTATGCTATCGGTGACTGTGCTACCGTCTATGACAATTCAATTCAAGATACGAATTATATTGCTCTGGCAACCAATGCTGTACGCTCAGGAATTGTTGCCGGCTTCAATGTAGCAGGTGTCGATATTGAATCGATCGGTGTACAAGGCTCTTCGGCTCTGAGTCTTTACGGATTGAAAATGATTTCGACTGGTTTAACTCTTGAGAGAGCAGAATCAAACGGTATCAAAGCCAAAACAACAAATTATGAAGATTGGCAGAAACCTGAATTTATGAATGAAGCAGGTCCGAATAACAAAGTCAAAATCAGAATAATTTATCGTGAAGACAATCATGAAATAATCGGAGCCCAGCTGATTTCTGATTATGACATGTCCGGTATTATCAATATGTTCTCTTTAGCGATCCAAGAACGTGTTACAATCGAACGCGTCGGATTGTTAGATATATTTTTTATGCCGCATTTCAACAAACCATATAATTATATTACTATGGCAGCTCTTTCAGCAGAATAGGAAATGTCCGGCTATCCAATAAATCCAATAAAAACCGGCTTTCCCGGGTTGGACTTGCACACTTTTTAAACTTATGCAGGCATTTAGCGGTACAAGCTTAAATAGTGTGCAAGTTCTTTAAGAAAACCGGCTTTCCCGGGTTGAACTTGCACACTTTTCAAGCTTATGCAGGCATTTAGTGGTACAAACTTAAATAGTGTGCAAGTTCTTTAAGAAAACCGGCTTTCCCGAGTTGGACTTGCACACTTTTCGAGCTTATGCAGGCATTTAGCGGTACAAGCTTAAATAGTGTGCAAGTTCTTTAAGAAAACCGACTTTCCCGGGTTGGACTTGCACACTTTTTAAACTTATGCAGGTATTTAGCGGTACAAGCTTAAATAGTGTGCAAGTTCTTTAAGAAAACCGGCTTTCCCGGGTTGGACTTGCACACTTTTCAAGCTTATGCAGGCATTTAGCGGTACAAACTTAAATAGTGTGCAAGTTCTTTAAGAAAACCGGCTTTCCTGCGTTGAATTTGCACACTTTTCAAGCTTATGCAGGCATTTAGTGGTACAAGCTTAAATAGTGTGCAAGTTCTTTAGCAAAATGGGTTTTCTGTTTTGAAATTTACTGGGCACGAAATTTTGAGACAAATTATAATTCCGATTGAAAATTCTAACTAATTATTTTAATAATTTGCGATGAAAATCAAAGAATCAGATTTGAATGATAAAATCTGCTAAAGAATTGATCAAATCTTGGCGATGAGTGGCAAGTAGAATTGTTCTGTTGCCTTTTTCTTTGTCAAGCAGCTTTAAACATAGTTTTTCTGATTCATAATCCATTTCACGAAATACTTCATCAAGAATTATGATGTTGGAGTTTACAGCTAAAGCACGAATTAGAGAGGATTTTTGTTTCATGCCTCCGGAAAAAGTATGAATTTTTTTGGAGAGGGGTAAATCTAACTCCATTATAATTGGTTCCCAATAGTTGAGTAACATTTTGGCTTCAGAACTGTTTTTAGTATAACCGGATGCTAACAAAAGGTTTTCTGAGAGAGTTAAATTTTCTAATAATCTTATATCTTGGAAAGCATAAGAAAAAACTGGGTTTAAACTAAAATCAATTGTACCGGAATCTTGTTGTTCAAGACCGGTTAAAATCCGGAAAAATGTTGTTTTACCTTGTCCGGATGGTCCGATGATTGCTGTAGATAAACCTTTTGGGATTTCACAATTTAAATTGTTTAATACTAATTGTTGTTTATAAGATTTGTTAAGATTTTTAATTGATACGGTATTGGGGATGTTCTTTTGTTGTTCATCTTTAACTTTGGGGAAATGACGACTTTGCGATTGTTGTTGCTCATTTTCAATTTTTGAAAAACAATTGTCCTGTAAATGTTGTTTTGCATCTTCAACTAACGGTAATAGATTTTTATTATTAAAAAAGCGAATTATTGTTTTGACTAGATAATTCATTAACAGTGAAAGAATGAGAATAACGGTTAAGTGTGCCAGAACTTGTGAACTTTCAAGTCGAATTTTTGCATTATATAAGTTAGTGCCGATTCGCGAAAATGGTTGTGCCATAATTTCACCCGTGATCCCTGCTTTCCAGGCTAACCCTGAAGTATAATCAAGTGAAGGTAAAGTTTCTTTGATAAGTGCCGGTAAGTAAATTGTGCGATAAGTATGGCGTTTTTTAAAACGGAAAACAAAAGCCATTTCTAAGAGGTTTGTTGCGGCTCCGCTCAGACCGGATTTTGTTGAATAGTAAATTGGTGGAATTATTGCTATTAAGATTAGGGCAAAGGGCAAAACAGAGGTTTTTATCCAAATCATCAAAATGATTGTTATAGCTGCCAAAGGCGAACTTTTCAATATATAAATAACCGGGTTGATGAATGTCTCAGACCAATTCATGAAAAACGCCAAATGTCCCAGCAAGATACCAAGGATCAAACCAATGAAAAAACCGCCGACAATCGAGATTAAAGAGCTGATAATGCCTAACCGAAAAGATTTTTCAAAGATCAATTTACCGAGGGCTTGCAGCACTGTCAGCGGATGGGGCAAGAGAATTTGATTATTTACCACTAAAGATAAAAATTGCCATAAGAACAAGAAAAAAATAACCCCGATCAAGATCGAAAATTTTCCGGTTTGCTTTACTACAGGTTTGTATTGAGGTTGTTTCATAGTGTTAATTTCTCATATAAATATATCTAAACTAAATATCGTATCGCTTCGATATTAGTTTAAATAGTGCTGATATTTTTGTTGCTTATTTGCATTATTTGAATTATCAATATACACCTTAATTAAGGGTGCATAATCTAAATGAAATGCCGCTAATCCGATGACAATGTATCATCAAATTACATCTTAATTATTCTTATAATAAAAGTCATCTGCCGGCAATTTCTCACCGATTAATTCAGGATTATTAGTTGCCAGAATTTCTAAATATGGTGCTAAGGTATCCTGTAATTCTTGATCTGTAATTAGCGAAATTCCGATATTAGAGATGGCTTTTTCAGCAATTGCTGCACCGATAATTCCTTGTTCTTCAATAATTTTGGCAGCTTCAGTCGGATTCTGATTTACCCATTCAGCAGATGATTTATAATCTTCTAAGAACTTATCAAACCAGAGGGAGTTTTGTTCAACGAATTCTTTGCGGATAACTAAAACGCCGGTTACTATTTTTGAGTTTTCACCGAAATATTCTTGCCAAAGTTGTTCGAGATCAAGTTGAGTTTTGATTTGTGAGTTTTTCATTGTTACCGAACTGAGAAAAGGTTCTTGCAATAAAGCTATAGCACCTTCTTCTGCTTGTAGTTTAGCGGCTACTTCAGTTGCTTCCGGCAAGTAGTTAATTGTTATGTTTGTACCAATATTCAGACCGGCTTTTGCCAGAAGATTATTCAAAATAACTTCCGGTGTAGAACCTTTACCGGTTGCATAAACGGATTTACCCTCAAGATCATTAAGGGAATTGAGTTCAACATTATTTGTTGCAAAATGTAAAACGTTCAGCACATTAATTGCGGCAACCTGAATTTTTCCTTCACTTTTGTTATAAACTGTTGCGGCAAGGTTTGCCGGTATGCAAGCAAGATCAATTTCACCTTTGATTAATCCGGTGGCAACTTGATCCGGCATTGTCAAAATTTCATAGCTGAGATTTTGATTAATACTTTCTGTTATCTTTTCAGACGTGTATTGAGCAAGTCCTATTGCTGTGGGACCCTTCATCGCAACCAAAGTAGCTGATTCAGCAAGAGCAGGAACTTCAGTATCTTTTTTAACAGATTTGCTTGAATCGGTAGTTTCTTTTAGTTCCACAGATTCATTTGATCTGGTAGAATCTTTTAGTTCACTTGATTCAGCCGATTGATTTGCAGTTCGGCAAGCTACAAGATTGATAGTAAGAAAGGTTGTAAGAATGATTATTATAATTTTATATTTCATAATGACCTCACGATTCACGCATCTGAAATTAGCTTCAGATAGGTTGAGAACAAGTGTATTTTTATTATAATACTATTTGCTGAATGAGAGAGTGATCTGAATCACGTTTAACAATATTATTTCGAATTCATGGAGTCGATAACGATTATCGCAACAAATTTCCGTTTTGTTAATTATCGATTAAACTCCTAACAATCGTTTAAACATTTTGTTTATAGAAATTAGAAAATAATAAAAACAAATTAATCTTTGTAGTTCTTTGGTAAATAAACTTCAATATGCTGTTTTAATATTTCGACCTTGACAGGCAGAATCGGACCTTTTTCACCATCCAAGTCGACGCAAGTTTCTTGTTGATCAAGTGAAGTTATTGAAATATTGGAAGCTATAAAATGCTCAACTTTTTCACTTTCTTCTATTTTGCCGGACAGAGCACTGGAGAAAGTTACGAGTCGGGTTGTGAAACGACGATCTTTCAGAATGAATACATTTGCTTTGCCATTAGATAGACTTTGGTTTTTTTTAGTAAAAACTAAATTTCCCAGCTTGTTTGTAATACTTATCACAAGATGATCAACTTTTCCTCGATAACTACCACTATCAGTTTGAATGTCTAGTTCATATTCTTCACTGGAGGCTAGATTCTCCATTGAATTTTTTAAATATGCCAACAAACCAAACCATTTTTTCTCTTTACTGGTTACTTCATGCATAGCATCGGGAACTGGGCCGATACTGGCAAATAGATTAAATGCTCTGTCATTACAAATGCCGATATCAATTAGTTTTGTCCTATTAAACTCAAAAGACTTAATTGCCCTTGACCTGATTCTGGGAATCCTAAGAACTTTAGCCAGAAGATTACCTGTCCCACTTGGAATAATCGTAACTTTCGGACGATAGAGTTGTTCTGAAATCCCGTGAAAAATTTCATTAATGGTACCATCTCCGCCAACAGAACAAATAGCTTCATATTTTTCTTGAGCTGCTTGTTTGGCAAAAAGCTCTGCATCACCTGATTTTTCAGTGACTTTAACATTTACAGCCGTAAAATATTTTTCTAAGTGGCTAACTAATTGATTTTTAATCATATTGGCACTTTCATTTCCTGCTTTAGGATTAATGATGACCATTATATTTTTCATTTCTAACCTTCTTTATAATAAACTCTCGTTCTGTTAAGTTAGAAAATAAAAAGAGATCTGAAAAAGCCTCTTTTTTCATCTATACTTAGTGGTATCTCAAATTATACCATGCTGATGTATGGTTTGTATTTAGCTCAAAAAGCTTCTCTATTATTTCTGCTTTCCAATAATATATTGCAGAATCGTAGAAGCTTCTTATTTTATTTTATATTACAATTTGCCTCTTGGAAAGATGCCAAACATGTTCGATATATAGTAAAATCAGAATGCAGAAAAAAAGATAAGAGCATTTTAGGAAACTAAGGGGAAGGACCTGAAGAAAGCGTTAAATATAATATTAGTTTTGACCATGCTTGTACTGATGTTTTCTTTAAGCTCTTGTTCATCCAAAAAAAGATTTAGATGAACTTTAGTTCAAAAATCTGATACCGATCAAGATCTAGACGGCACCGGAATTTCTCAAGATGGAAAATCTTTAATAAGAAAGACAGCAGAGTCAAGCAGAATCGTCAATGAAACTGGATCCGTAAGTTTAAGGTAGTAATAGATATTGTTAATGTCAGGACAAATTTGTTATTATGTATAAGGTTTTTAGAAAAATTATATCTAAAAAAATTTAAGAACAAAATAGATGGTGTTCTAAATAAATCATTTATTTTTAAATGCAATTTTGAAATGAATAATTTATCTAGGGCATCTAAAAATCTCGGAGGTTAAAATGGGAAGATTAGATGGAAAAGTTGCAATCGTCACAGGCTCGACTTCAGGTATGGGCAGAGATACAGCATATGTTTTTGCTGAAGAGGGTGCAAAAGTTGTAGTAGTCGGCAGACGTGAAAATCGAGCCAAAGAAGTTGTTGAGACGATTAAAGAAAAAGGCGGCGAAGCAATTTATGTTGTAGCCGATATGTTAAAACCGGAAGATATTCAAAACGTAGTTGATCAAACGGTTAAAGCTTTCGGCACGATTGATATTTTATTTAACAATGCCGGTGTTGTCAGTTTCAAAAATATTTTGGATTTAGATTATGACGAATATCAAAATGTTATGAAAATCAACGTTGATGCTTATTTCTTAATGACCAAAGCAGTAGCTCCAATCATGAAAGAGAAAGGATCAGGTGCTATTATCAATACTGGTTCAGTAGCCGGTACTGCTGCGAAGTGGGGTCCATGTGTATATGCAACTTCCAAACATGCAGTTAACGGCTTGACTAAAGCTATGGCAAGAGAATTAGGTCCGGAAATTCGCGTTAACGGTATTTTACCGGGTGCGATTCAAACCGAAATGTTGGATGCTGCCGGTGGTGCGGATGCGATGGAACCGATGAAACAGATGTCACCTCTCAAGAAATTAGGTGTAGGCCGTGAAATTGGTACAGTTGCTTTATTCTTTGCCAGCGATGATTCATCATTCATTACAGGTCAATTGCTCAGAGTTGATGGCGGAGTTGACTGTTAAGTCAATTATGTTGACTATTATGCAAATTACAATGTTTATTGTTAACAAAAGTCATAAATTTAATTGGGAGTAAAAATCGCAATTTAATTACTGATAAAAGCTGATGAAAAAATTGAGTAAAGAAAATAAAAAGAATTAACAAAAATCTCCTGATTTTATTATAATGTCAGGAGATTTTTCAGAATAGTGAAGGAATTACTTATGTGGTATAACAATTCAGTCATCTACCAAATATATCCCCTGGGCTTATGTGATGTTCCGCGGATAAATCAACCGGAATCAGCTGCTGATCCGGATTCACCACGTATCAATCGCTTATTGGACTGGCTGCCTCATCTAAAAAAAATGGGCGTGAATACAGTTTTGTTTAATCCTTTGTTTGAAAGCGATAAACATGGTTATGATACCAGAGATATGCGCAAAATAGACCGCAGGCTCGGTACCAATGAAGATTTTAAACACATTTGTACTGAATATAGAAAAGCAGGAATTCGTTTGATGTTTGACGGTGTTTTCAATCATGTGGGTCGTGGCTTTTGGGCATTTCAGGATTTAATTAAAAACAAACAGGATTCTCAATATAAAGATTGGTTTTTCGTCGATTTTAACGCTAACAGTAATTATAATGACGGATTCTGGTATGCGGGCTGGGAAGGACATTTTGATTTGGTAAAATTAAATTTGCATAATCCGGCTGTCGTTGATTATTTATTAAATTCAGTTACCGAATGGATTGAGCAATATGGAATTTCCGGTTTAAGACTGGATGTAGCATACACGGTTGAAAAAAACTTTCTCAAGCGCTTGCGCCAACATTGTCTGAGTATTAATCCGGAATTTTTCCTGATCGGAGAAATGATTCACGGTGATTATAAGCAAATTATGAATTCAGAAATGTGCCATTCCGTAACGAATTATGAATGTGCGAAAGGCAATGTTTCAGCATTTAATGCAAATAACTTATTCGAAATTGCACATTCCTTACAAAGACAATTTAATCCTGAACCATGGGCACTTTATCATGGCGAAAACAACATGGTCTCATTCGTAGACAACCATGATATTGAACGAGTTGCAACTGTAATTCAAAAAGCAAAAAATCTTCCTTTGGTATATACGGTAATGTTTACTCAACCGGGTATTCCGGCGATTTATTACGGTTCCGAATGGGGTGTTCATGGCGATACCGGTGAACAAGATTGGAATTTAAGACCAGCTTTTGAGAAATCACAATGGAATAAATTGACCGATTTTTTACAAAAATTGATTGAAATCCGTAAAAACAGTCATGCTTTGGCTTTCGGCAGTTATCGAACAGTTCATCTTAATAACCAACAGTTTTTGTTTGAGCGTAAAACAGATCGGGAACGGATTATTGTTGCAATTAACATGTCCGATCAACCTGTAACGATTCACTTCAATGCAGGTTGCGGTCAAGCTCAGGAATTAATCACCGACACTCTACATGATTTTGGCGGCGGTAGTACCCTGGCTCCTAATAGTGCTGAAATCTGGCTTATGGAAAAATAAAAAACAAAAAACATGTTAAAGTCATTATTGCAAAATCAGAGAGAAGAAATTGTATTTGTAAAACAAAATATTAAAGCAGGCAATCCCTTGCTTACTGATCAAGCTTTGCAAGAAGAGACGATTATGGTTTTAGATCCAAATGATACCGAGGTATCATTCATAGCTCAAGATCAACTATTAATCGATCTTGAGCAAGAAAAATATTTGATCGTCTTCGATCTGGATAATACCCTGGCGGCTTTAGGCAAACCGATGGAACCGGAAACCTTGCGATATTTGCAAGAATTAAGTGCTGCCGGACATTATTTGGCAATAGCTTCCGGTAAGCCGATTTACTACATGATGGGTTTTTGTCGTCAGGCAAATTTATCGAAGATGTGGCTGATTGGTGAAAACGGTGTGCAAACCGTTTTTGGCGTTGATATACCTCCTGAATACAGTTTGAATGCAAAAGTTAAAGCTAAATCGAAACAAGCTTTGGTTGACTTGAAAAAAAATCTTATTGAAAAATTTGGAGATAAAATCTGGTTTCAACCGAATGAGGTAGAAGTGACACCATTTTTTGCTGATATGCGAACTCGTGTTGAAATAGAACAATTTATCGAAGAAATCAGAGAAGAATTGGTACAAGCGGAAATCACAGTTTTCCCGCACGGCGATTGCTTTGATTTTTTACCATCTGACGTAGATAAAGGCAAAGCGGTAACAAACTTGATCGAATGGTTAGAAATTAATCCTCTCCGAACAATTGCCGTCGGTGATACATGGAACGACCAGCCTTTATTTGAAGCCTGTCATTATGCGATTGCCATCAATTTTCCCGAAGCAATCAAATCAAACGGTAATCTTATTCATGTTTCAAATATAGAGCAAGCTTTAATTCAAATTCAGAAAATATTATTAAAAAACCTCTGAACGACTGAAATTTTTATTCCGGAAATTGTGACAGGAAACATAAAATACAAACGGAGGAACAGAATATGCCATTTGGAATCGTGGCAGCAGCATTTGTCGTCTGCGTAGCTGGATCAGTGATCTTTTTCTCGCTTCATCGAAA
>JAAYNE010000037.1 GCA_012521015.1 Clostridiaceae bacterium
GACTTTGTTTCTGATGAAAAAATTGACTTTATTTGTACTCACCCACCTTATGCAAATATCATTGAGTATAGTGAGGATATAGAAGAGGATTTATCTCACTATAAGGTTCCGCAGTTTTTAGAAGAAATGAAGAGTGTTGCTTCGGAAAGTTACCGTGTTCTTAAGAAGGGCAAGTTTTGTGCGATTTTAATGGGTGATACAAGGCAAAAAGGTCATGTTATTCCTATGAGTTTTGAGGTTATGAAAATCTTTGAAGCACAAGGGTTTAAGCTGAAAGAAATAATAATTAAAGAACAACACAACTGTAAGGCAACAGGCTACTGGAAGACCAACAGCGTTAAATATAACTTTTTGTTGCTTGCGCATGAGTATTTATTTGTGTATAGGAAATAAAGTAAGTTTTATAACATTAAATTAGTTGGGGGAAGATTAAGATGTCTGATATTAACCTGATAAGGATTCGTGAGAAGCTATTAGAACAGTATTCAGAACTAATTGATATGACTGATGTTACAGCTACCCTAGGCTCAGATGATTATCAAAGTTGTTTGTTAAGTAGAAGTTATTCAGCATTCGCTATTTCAATGATGACTGGGGTAGATCCCGATATTGCAGCAAGATGCGTTACGGATGGTTACCATGATAATGGGATAGATGCTGTTTACAATGATGAAATAAACAAACGGTTGATTCTTATCCAATCTAAATGGAGCAATGATGGAAATAGTACTATTTCACTTGGAGATTTTTTAAAATTCATTGATGATGGTGTAGAGAAAATACTTAGCTTAGAATTTGATACGTTTAACTCGAAAGTCCAATCAAGAAAAGAAGAAATTTCTAGTGCAGTCAAAAGATTTGATTACACAATCGAATTAATTCTGGCTTTAAGCAGTAATCAACAGTTGCCCACTGAATGTCAAGATGCTCTGAATAGATATCTAAGAGGAAAAAACGATGATGGAGAAGAAATGGTAAAGTTTAGAATCATTTCTAAATCTGATGTATACACAGCTATGTCAAGCGCTGGATCATTGAACAAAATTGACATAGAGGATGTCTATCTTAATAATTGGGGAACGGTTGATATAGCAGGTCAGACACGTGCATTTTATGGAACTATCCCAGCATTAATGTTAGCAAGTTGGTTTGAAAGATTTGGTGTAAGACTTTTTGAGAAAAATATTCGCTTCTTTAAAGGTGACACAGATGTAAATAAGGGAATTTTGACAGTTCTAGAAACAGAAGCTGAAAACTTTTACTTGTACAATAATGGAATTAAGATTATAGCAGATCGTATTCGCCGTTCAAATGCGTATAGTAACGACAAAGCAATAGCATTACTTAGGCTTGAAGGGGCCAGCATTGTAAATGGTGCTCAAACCACAGGTAGTATTTTTGAGGCTTATCAAAAATGCAAAAAGAATCTTGAAAATGTGAAAGTTCATGTACAGATAATTGAATTAGATTCTACAAATGCTGGAATGGAAGATAAAGTTACAAAACTATCAAACACACAAAATCGTATAGAAAATAAAGATTTTGCAACTCAAGATCCGGAACAAGAACGATTAAGAAGAGATCTTTTTATGGACGACATAGAGTATGTATATAAACCAGGAGCTGAAAAGTCAAACAATCAACAACGCTGTACTATTGACGATGCCACAGTATCTTTAGGATGTTTTTATGGCGATGTCTCTATTTCATCTACTATAAAACGTGCTTATGGAAGTATTTTTGATAATTTATCCAAAGCTCCATATAAGCAAATTTTTAATTCAGCTACAAACGCCTATAAGTTATGGAATTCGGTGCTTATATATAGAGAAGTAGAACGAATTGAAAAAAATTTTCAGCAGAATACAGATCGAACTAGAAAACTAATTTCAATACATGGTAATAGATTCATTCTTCACATAGTATACCAAATGCTATTACAGAGAAATGTTGATTTTTCGACCCGATACATTAATAATGGGATAATCGCAGAAATAAACATTGAACAGATATATAAAGATATTATTGAAAAGATAATCGTAGCAAAGCAAGAACTTTTTCCTGATGCGTATCCTGCCAATATATTTAAAAATAACGCAAGATGTAAGGCCATTAAAGAAAAATTAATGCCTTAATGTTGTATCAATGCATTGAGTTATATGGCAACAATATGGCAACAAAAAATCGGATAGCCTAAAATATTTGGATAATTGATATAAATAGAGTAGCACAGACCATAAAACTTAAACAGAATTGTTTAGACTACATTTTTAGTGAGCGAGTTTGAATAATAAAAAAGGCTCTTTGGGGAAAGAGCCTTTTTTGTCTGTTTATTACGGTAACATCAATGGCGCTCCAGTGCCCATAGGTAACTTCAAGAAGTACCAGACAAGGAGCTGGATCAACCAAACTGCCAGGAA
>JAAYNE010000038.1 GCA_012521015.1 Clostridiaceae bacterium
AGATTTTATCGATGATTTAAATGCCGATTCATTGGATATTGTTGATTTAATCATTACTTTAGAATCTGAATATGATATTTCTATTCCTGATGAAGATGCACAACGTTTGAAAACTGTTGGCGATGCAGTAGATTTCATCGTTGAAAATGCTGAATAAAGTATAACTATTGTCAAAGCAAAATAACATGAATGATGTTTAGTCAAATTAGGGATACTTTAGTATCCCTTTTTTCTGTAATTGATCGGGGGAACAATATGGAAAAACAAAGAAAATTTTGCGAGAAAAATAAGATTACCATTGAGAACGAAGAATTAATTAAATCTGCTTTGACTCACTCAACTTATGCTTATGAGAATAGTGAAGAAGTCAAATATGATAACGAGCGTTTGGAATATTTAGGCGATGCGGTCTTGCAATTAACAATCAGCGATGCATTATTTCATTTGAAACCGGCACTTGATGAAGGCTTGATGACCAAATACAGAGCTTTAATAGTCTGTGAAGATACATTAGCTCAAGTTGCTGGAGATATAAACTTAGGTGAGTATCTTTATTTAGGTAAAGGCGAAGAAATGACCGGCGGTCGTGAGAAAGCTTCAAATCTATCCAATGCATTAGAAGCCGTTTTCGGTGCAATGTATTTAGATCAAGGATTTGAGTATGTTCAAACAAAAATAATTGAATTGCTGCAAAAATATATCAATTTGGCTGTTTCAGGCAAGATGGTTTATGATTTCAAAAGTAGATTGCTGGAAATGGTTCAGGCAACTAAAGGTAGCAGCACAATGAATTTTGAGATTATTGCTGAAGAAGGTCCGGTCCACGATAGAACTTATACCGCTGCAGTCAATGTTGATGAACAAAAAGTCGCTACCGGGCAAGGATCAAGTAAAAAACTTGCGGAACAAGCAGCAGCGAAACAAGCTTTACAATTATTATCCTGTGATGATGATGGTTGTTATGTGATTGATGATCTAGTAATTTAGCCGGAGTTTTCAGTGAGTAATAATTGAGAAGATTAATATCTTCTAACGATAAAAAATTAGAAACAAGGTTTGTAACAGGTGTATCTTAAGTCCCTCAGTATGCAAGGATTTAAATCCTTTCCGGATCAAACGTTAATTGAATTTCATCCGGGAATAACTGCAATAGTCGGACCGAACGGTTCCGGTAAATCTAATATAACCGATGCTATTCGTTGGGTATTAGGTGAGCAAAGTGCGAAAACTTTGCGCGGTTCACGTATGGAAGACGTTATTTTTAACGGTACGGAAACCAGACGCCAACTTGGATTCGCAGAAGTTACGATCACTTTCGATAATAAAGATCAGTACATTCCTTTGGATTATGAAATAGTTGAAGTTACCAGGCGCTATTATCGTTCGGGTGACAGTGAGTACTTAATTAATAAAGTTCAATGTAGATTAAAAGATATTCGAGAACTGTTTCTCGATACAGGAATTGGTCGTGATGGTTATTCAATTATAGGGCAGGGGAGAATCGATCAAATTCTGAGTGACAACTCAGAAGAAAGACGTAAGGTTTTTGATGAAGCTGCCGGAATCGTGAAATTCAAAATGCGCAAAAGAGATGCCGAACGAAAACTGGAAAGAACGGAGCAAAATCTGGTTCGCATAGAAGACATTGTCCAAGAAATCGCTCAACGACTTGATCCTTTAGAAAAGCAAGCAGAGAAAACTAAAATCTATCAAAAACTTTCGCTCGAAATCAGAGATACCGATATTGGTCTGACTCTTTATGATATTAAGCGCAATCAAATTGAATATGAAAAAAGTAAACAGGCATCAGATGATCTTTCTGAAGATTTAAAAGCAGCAAAAGATCTATCACAAAAACTAAAGAATGATTATCAGAAATATGAGAAGAATTTAGCTGAAATCGACCGGGAAATTGAAACAAAACGTTTGAAGCAATCCGTACATAATGCTGATTTAGCCGAATTAGGTGAAAAAAGAGCAATTGCCAAAGAGCGTCAACGCTCTCTTAAACTGCAAATAGATTCCAATCTAAATCAGCAAAACGAATTGAAAATCGAAGCACGTTTATTGGATGGAGATCTTGAAAAAAAGCAAATTCAGAATAAAAAATTAGTTGAAGAGGTTGCAGAATTAACTAAAAACTTTGAATCTGTAACTAAAGTTGTGACTGCTCAGAATCAAGAACTGAGTCAGTTAAACGATCAAATTGAAAAAACCGGTCATGAATTGAGAAAAAAGCAAGATCAAATTTTTAATTTGAAGAATTCAGCCACTTCATATTCTCAGGAAATCACTTTTGTAGCTGAACAAACCTCTTTACTTGAAACGGAAATTGAAAGCTTAAATTCGAAAATGCTTGAAATTCAGAACAACCATTATGAAAAAACTCAACTTTATAAAAAAGAAGAAGAGTTTTTTGCATTAACAAATTCGGATTTGATTCTTGCACGCCAAAAAGTAGAAGAAGTCAGAGCAGAGCTGAACGATCTTGATCAGACAAAACAGCAGTTAACTAATGAATTTAATAATTCTCAATATCGCTTAAAAACTCTCCAGGAACTTGAAGCCGTTCGGGAAGGATTTCACCAGGCCGTAAAAGCCATTATGCAAAAAGCTGAAAGTGAACCCGAATTTGGTGCAGGCATTCACGGTCCGTTAGCTGAATTAATCCACGTACCGCAAAAATATGAAAAAGCAATTGAAGTTACATTGGGTGCTGCTTTACATAATATTGTTACTTCAACAAAAGCAGATGCTTCACGTATGATTGAATGGCTAAAACAGACAAAATCCGGTCGTGAGACTTTTTTACCGTTGGATACAATAAGAGCTCGCTATATTTCTGAACATGATCTCAAACAAATTGAACAACAATCGGGTTTTTTAAGTATAGCTTCAGCAATCGTAGATTTTTCTGAAGAATATACTGAAATTATCGGACAGTTATTAGGAAGAGTAATTATTGCGGAGAGTTTGGAGCACGCTCTTAAGATATCAGCAGCAATTCGACAAAAATATAAAGTTGTAACTTTGGCCGGAGATATAGTTCAAGTAGGCGGTTCGATGACCGGCGGTCAAGATAAAAAACAATCCCCGGGCTTACTGCGTAGAAACCGTGAAATTTTAGAATATCAGCAGAAGATAAGAGAACTGGATAATAAAATCAACTTCAATGATCAAGCTATTGAAAAGAAAACTTCACAACTTATTACTAAGGGACAAATTCAAGCTGATTTAGAAAAAAGCTATCTGGAAAAAGAAAAGAATCTTTATCAACTGGTAACATTAACTAAACAGATCATGCATGAGCTTGAACAAGTAAAACAAGAGTTGAAAAATAAAACCGATAATTTAAATAAATATCGGGCTCGAATAGAACAAGTTACACAGAAAAAACTCGAAAATGAAACTAGTTTAACCCAAGCCGAACAAGTTCAAAGCGAATTATCTGATGAACTGAAGGCTTTGCAACAATTGCAGTCAACAACAAGTCAAAAATTCCAAGAACTTCAAGATCAAATGATTGCCTTAAACATTTCATTGCAGACAAAAAAAGAATCACAGGCAAATTTTGCAGCTTTAGCTGAGCAAGTAAAGCTGGATTTCACTACGCAAAAAAACAGACAGGAAAATATTGCTAAACAGATAGAAGATTTAAAAGCTGAGTTAAAAAATCTTGCTGAACAAACTGTTGAATATGAAAACGGATATCAAAATATTGAAAATGAACTTTCCTATTTGTTAGAAGGTATTGACTATAAGCAACAGGAAAGAAGTCAAATCGAAAAGCAACAACATGATCTTTTTACCAAAGTTGAACTTCAAGCTGATCAGGTTTCAAATTTGCAATTACAACTGGAACGTTCCCGTCAAAGCTCAGACAGATTAGAGCAAAGCATTGCTTCAGCCAAAAATCATATTTGGGAAAATTATGAAATTATGTACATTGAGATCAAAGAAGAAGATTATCCGATTGAAAATCTTTCTGCAGCAAGAGAAACCTTGAAACAGATTCGCCGAGAAATTAGAGATTTAGGGGCAATTAATCCGAATGCGATTGAAGAATATAATGAAGTTTTTGAACGCCACGATTTCATGCTGAGGCAAAAAGCAGATATTGAATTATCAAAAACAAAATTGATTGATGTAATCCATGATCTGGAAGATGCTATGTCAAAGCAATTTGTAGAAAATTTTGCCCAAATTAATTATCATTTTAAAGAAGTATTTTCTGCTCTTTTCAGCGGAGGCGAAGCGGAACTTGGTCTGGAAACTACTGATCCTTTAACTTCAGGTATCATAATCAAAGCTCAGCCACCGGGGAAAAGACTGCAAAATTTGAGCTTATTATCAGGTGGAGAGAGATCATTAACTGCAATAGCCTTACTATTGGCAATATTTAAACTAAGACCAGCTCCGTTCTGTGTTTTAGATGAAGTTGAGTCCGCTCTAGATGAAACCAACATTATAAGATTTACCGAATATATCAAAAAATATACCGATGAATCACAATTTGTCTTGGTTACCCATCGTAAAGGTACAATGGAAGCATCTGAACGTTTATACGGTATAACCATGAAAGAACGTGGTGTTTCTAAAGTTTTGTCGCTTGAATTAACAGATGCTGATATTATTAATGAGTAAGTTGTAAAATCAAATGAAGTTTAATGTCAATTTAATTTGCAATTAACAAAAAATTTGGAACATTGAGTCATTTAAAGATAGATTGAAAAATCTGGAATACGATAAAGTATCGTTAAAAAATTTTGTCTGACACAATATGAATATGAAAGAGGACTTATGAGTATATTTGATAAATTTAAACAGGGTTTACAAAAAACTCGTGATTTTGTTACCGAGAGTTTTAACAGAATAGCTGCTAACTTAGGTTACTTTGATGAGGATATGTTGGATGAGCTTGAAATGGTTTTAGTTCAAGCAGATTGTGGTGTTGAATGTGCAACTGAATTAACCGATAGCATTAGAGAACATATTAAAAGCACCGGTGATTCGTCAGCTGAAACAGTTCTGAATGTTTTGCGCACAGGTATGTTGGATATGCTAAAAGATGTTCAACCTTTAAAACTAGATCCCAATAGACTTAATATCTTGTTAATGGTTGGTGTAAACGGTACAGGCAAAACTACTACTTCCGGCAAGTTAGCAAAACGCTATCGTGATCAAGGCAAACGTGTTTTAATGGCAGCAGCGGATACATTTAGAGCGGCAGCAATTGAACAAATTAAAGTATGGGGTGAAAGAACTGCTACAGCAGTAATTGCCCATAAAATCGGTTCAGATCCTTCAGCTGTTGTTTTTGATGCAATTGATGCGGCAAAAGCTAGAAATACTGATGTTTTGATCATCGATACAGCCGGTCGTTTGCATACTAAACAAAATTTGATGGATGAGTTGGCAAAGATTCGTCGCATAATTGGTCGGGAAGCTCCGGATGCAAATTTGGAAACCTTGTTGGTTATAGATGCGACAACCGGTCAAAATGCAATTGTTCAAGCCAATGCATTTGCTGAAGCCACTGACGTAACCGGCTTAATCATTACTAAGCTTGATGGAAATGCTAAAGGTGGAGTTGCTCTGGCTGTAATGAAAGAAACAAATCTACCGATAAAACTCGCCGGACTTGGTGAAAGTGAAGACGATTTACAAGATTTTGACTCTGAAAACTTTGTTGATTCTTTATTACCGGATCCTGAATCTTTGAAAAAATAGGTCAGCAAGTGAAGGTGACAACGTTGCAATTTATGCTAAAAGATTCAGGTATAACAGGTATAAGCTGTTATATTGTCACTTAATTAAATTGAAGGAGTCATTTTTGAAATCCTTGCACATTATTTAAGGTTGTACAGCCAGATTCTTGAACAAGTTTAAAAAGTGTGCATATCTAGCATAGAAAAGCGAATTATTTGAAATCCTCGCACATTATTTAAGGTTATACAGCCAGATTCTTGAACAAGCTTAAAAAGTGTGTAGATGGATGTCAGTAAAGCCGGTTTTACTTAAAAAGACGCACACTATTTCAGGTTGTACCGTCAAATTGCAGCACAACCTTTAAAAGTGTATAAGATCAACATGGCTGCCATGAGTCATGACTGTCAAGCTTTTTTACTTGACAGATGTTTTAAAACTGATATTCTGTTATTTGTGTCAGGAAAAAAATTAGTTAAACAACATAATTATTTGTGTATTCTTTTAGACTATTACGGAAATTTGTTGACTCAAAGGAGACAACAAATCTTAAACATGTCGCTTGAAGACGACATGTCAATTTCCGAGATAGCGGAGAAACTGGAAATTTCCCGTCAGGCAGTTCATGACAATATTCAGCAAGCCGTTGAACAGCTTAAGCAATATGAACATAATCTCGGCATTGTTCGAAAAGATCAATGCTTGGTTAATAAAGTTGATCACATTTTAAACAATTATGAATTTGAACAAAAATCGAAAATTGTTTGTGAGTTAGAAGAATTGAAAGCCATGATTTTGTGAAACGCTTAGTAGAAATTAATTATTCTGTAAAATGATAGGGCATAGAAGTATATAAACATTAAGAAGAATGATTTTATAAAATGAGAGGATATATATGGCGCTTTTCAGTAGTTTATCTGATAAATTAAAATCAATTACTGACCGTATGCAGGGTAAAACTCGTGTTACGGAAAAAGATATTAAAGAAATGATGCGTGAAATTAGGCTAGCTCTTTTGGAAGCCGACGTTCATTTTAAAGTTGTTAAAGAACTTGTTGATGAAATTTCCGCCAAAGCAAAAGGTGCTGATGTAATGGAAAGTTTAACCCCCGGCCAACAAGTGGTTAAAGTGGTGCATGAGGCATTGATCGATATTTTTGGTAAAGAGAACACTAAACTGGAAGTTTCACCTGATGGTTTTACCGTAATAATGCTTTATGGTTTACAAGGTTCGGGTAAAACCACAACTGCGGCAAAGCTGGCTCGTCTTCTGAAAAACAACGGCAAAAAGCCATTTTTGACTTCAGTTGACGTACATCGGCCGGCAGCTCAAGAACAATTGGTTGTTTTAGCTGACCAAATTGATGTTCCTTATCATATCAATCCGCAAGAAAAATCTGCTCCCAGAATTGCCCGTAGTGCTATCGAACGAGCTAAATATTTAATGTGTGATACACTGATTGTAGACACAGCCGGTCGAATGACAGTAGATCCGGAATTGATGCAGGAATTAAGAGAAATAAATGAAACCGTAAAACCGACTGAGCGTCTGCTGATTGTTGATGCAATGATCGGTCAGGAAGCGGTTAATATTGCACTGGAGTTTGAAAAAGAAATCGGTATCGACGGTTTTATCATGACAAAACTTGATGGTGATGCACGAGGTGGTGCAGCTCTCTCGATTCGTCATATGACTGGAAAGCCGATCAAAATGATTGCCACCGGTGAAAAACTGGATGCTTTGGAAGAGTTTCATCCGGAACGTATGGCTTCAAGAATTCTCGGCATGGGTGATGTTTTAACTTTGATTGAAAAGGCCAGCGCCGCAATTGATGAGAAAAAAGCACAAGAAGCCTATGAAAGAATGCGCAAGAATCGATTTACGTTGGATGATATGCTCGAACAATTTGAGCAAATGAATAAGATAGGTGGTATTCAGAGCATTCTATCAATGTTACCCGGTGTAGGTAAAAAGATCAATTCAGATGCTGTGGATGATAAAAAAATGCAAAGAACAGCTGCAATCATTAAATCAATGACCCCTAAAGAACGTGAAATGCCGAAAATATTGAATGCCAGTCGTCGCAAAAGGATTGCCGCCGGTAGCGGGGTTCAGGTTTCGGATGTCAATCAATTAATTAAGCAATTCAATGAAATTCAAAAAATGATGAAACAGTTTACTCGAATGGGAAGAGGTAAACAACGCCGTATGATGCAACAATTCGGCGGCGGAGATCTTCCGTTCTGATAATAAAACTTACTGTATATATGGAGGAAATAAAATGGCAGTAAAAATTCGTTTGAAACGTATCGGAGCAAAAAAACAACCTTCTTATCGTGTGGTTGTTGCAGATTCAAGATCACCCAGAGATGGCAGATTTATCGAAGAAATCGGTTTTTACAATCCGTTGGTTGATCCGGCAGATATCAGAATCGATTTGGAGAAGGTTGATCAATGGATGAAAAACGGTGCCCAACCGACCGATACAGTCAGAGCTTTAATCAACAAGGCTAAACAAGCATCTGGCAAAAAAGAAGAAACAGGTGAATAATAAATGATAGATCTATTAAAAATATTAGTGGAGCCTTTGGTTGATAATATAGATGATGTGCGTATTGATCAAATAGATCGGGGTAACACTGTAGTTTTAGAAATCAGGGTCAATCCTGAAGACATGGGGCGCGTAATCGGACGCCGTGGTCGCAGGGCACAAGCTATACGTTCAGTCATGCGTGCCAAAGCAAAATTGGAAAATAAACGGGTTATCGTAGACATCGTAGACCCTGAATAAGTTCAGGAATTATGGCAGATTTGACAGAACGTTTTGTAATCGGACGTATAGGAAAACCTCGTGGTTTAAATGGTGAATTGCGAGTGTTTCCCTTGACCGATGAAATAGAGCGTTTTCAAGACTTAAAATACTGTTATCTTGAAGATCGGCAGGAAAATATTCTGACAGAACTTGAAATTTCTGAATGCAGAATAGTGCATGATCAAGTTAGTATTAGATTCAAAGATTATGATACACGCGATCTTGCAGAAAAACTGAAAAATCAATTTATCAGCGTGGCACGTTCGGAAGCAATTGATCTAACCGAAGATGAATATTTTGTTGCCGATTTAATCGGTTGTGAAGTATACGATCAAAGTTACGGTTATCTTGGTAAAATTTTTAATATTCAAAAAAATTCTGCACATGATGTGACGATTGTTCGAAAACCCGGTAAAAAAGATTTACTTTATCCAAATTTGCGTAGCATTGTAAAACAAATTGATCTTGATAATCGTAGAATAGATGTGACTTTACCGTCCGGTCTATATGAAATTTATCGCTAATCACAAAATTACACTAGAATTATGGAATTTACTCCACAATCTTTTATGAATAAGTTTTCAGTATTAACATTATTTCCGGAAATAATTGAACAAGGCTTGAATTATAGTATAACCGGTAGAGCAATTGCTGATCGTTTGATTGAGCTTAATTTGATCAATATTAGGGATTTTGCTGTAAACAAATACGGACAAATTGATGACAAGTTGTACGGTGGAGGTACCGGTATGTTGATGATGCCGGAACCTATCTTGGCTGCTTGGCTTAGTATCTATCAAAAGGACCTGCAACAATTTTTAACACAACTTTCAGAAGCAATAAAGTTTTTAGAGTTGTCAAAACATGCGGAAACATCAAAATATTCAGATACAATTGAATCTTTAGATTTAATACCACCTTCAAAAGCAACGGAATCTTTGGAATTTGTACGATTTCCGAAAGAATTGATTCTTGTAGCTTGGCAACAAAAAATCAAAGAAGTAAGTCAAGATCGGATTATCTATCTTAGCCCCAAAGGTAAGACTTTTAATCAACAAATGGCACAAGAACTTTCTCAGGAAAAACATCTGGTTTTTCTTTGTGGTCATTATGAGGGGGTTGATCAAAGAATTCTTGATGTATTACAAGTAGAAGAAGTATCTTTGGGTGATTTTGTTCTGACTGGAGGTGAACCGGCACTTGTTGTAATGATTGATGCAATCAGTCGTTTAATTCCCGGAGTTTTGCCCAACATGGAAGCACATCAGGCTGATTCTCATTCTGCCGGTTTACTCGAAGAACCTCAATACACCAGACCTGCAAATTGGCATGGAATAAAGGTGCCTGATGTTTTGCTTTCCGGTCATCAGGCGAATATTGAGAACTATCGGAAGAGTAAAAGTTTACTTGAAACATATAAGAAAAGACCTGATCTTTTGCAAAACAGACCAACATCACAGAAAAATAATTTATCAGAAAAATTATCGGAAGAAGATTGGCTATTATTAATTGACAGCTTGAAAAACAATTGATACAATCTTTTAGGTTAAATATCGGTGGTCCGCTGCAATTGCGTGCAAGAACACTGCAAAGAGAGGAGGAACGCAATATGAACTTGATAAAAGCTGTTGAACAACAACAAATTAAAAAAGCTCATAAACATGTTTCAGCTGGTGATCATGTTAAGGTACATCTCCAAATTAAAGAAGGAACACGTGAACGTATCCAGATTTATGAAGGAACTGTTATTGCCCGCAAAGGCTCCGGTTTAAGCGAAACCATTACTGTTCGCCGGATTTCTTACGGTGTAGGCATCGAACGTGTTTTTCCATTACACTCACCGCGTGTAGCAAGGATTGAAATTGTACGCAAAGGTAGAGTACGTAGAGCTAAACTCTATTACATTCGTAAGCGAGTAGGTAAATCTGCCAGGGTTAGAGAAAGACTCATGAGCAGAGAAGAACGCGCAATGTACGAAAAAGAATAATCATAAACAAAAGCCGCTCAACAAATAGTTGTAGCGGTTTTTTAATAATCTTCAGGTCAATTGAAAAATTGATTTTATCTCAAAATTTTGAGCAAATCAAAAACCGACTTGCTGAAGTCGAATTTTGGGACATAAAATGATAGGAGAAGATGATGGCAAAAATTAACTGGTTTCCCGGACACATGGCTAAAAGTTTAAAAGAACTGAAAAATAGTATTTCAGCTTGTGATTATGTCATTGAAACATGCGATGCCAGATTGCCTTTATCCTCCCGTAATCCTCGATTGAATAAAGCTTTGCAGAATAATCAAAACAAAAAGTCCATGCTTTTGCTAACAAAAAGTGATTTGGCTGATCCGATACAAACTGCCAAATGGATTGATTTTTTTTCGCAACAAAATATACAAAATTTGGTTTCCGTGATGGCTGTTAATTCTCTCAACAGAACTGAAGTAAATAAAGTGAAAGCTAGAATCTTAGCGGATAATCAACATATTATTGATCGTGCAAAATCCAGAGGACGCCGCATTAAACCGATTCGCATTATGATTAACGGCATTCCGAATACCGGGAAATCAACCTTGATCAATAGTTTAATCGGTAAGAGATCGACTCAAGTTTCGAACCGTCCGGGAGTGACTCGTTCATTAAATTGGTTGCGAGCAGGAACAGAATTTGAATTATTAGATACACCCGGTATTCTTATGCCTAAGCTAGAAACGGTAGCTGAACAAATTAAATTGGGTATCAGCGGTGCGATAAAAGACGATGTGTTGCCATTTATTGAAGTAGCTTGTGGCTTGATATTAATCCTGGTACAACTATATCCGCAAGCGTTTGTAGAATTATATAAAATTGAATTTAGTGATGATGCTGACTACAAAAACTGGTTAACTTCTTATGAACTATTGGAAGAGATTGCTTTTAAATTAAATTTAATTAAAACCGGTGGAGTTCCTGATTTGGATAGAACTGCTCGTAGATTACTCACTGAATATCGTCAAGGAAAACTTGGTCGTTTCAGTTTGGAATTTTCCGATCAGACAATAACATTTCCGTCATCATTATAAAATAGTGAGAATTATGACAAATATAAAAATATTGTCTCATTTTATATATTACAATATCGTGTAATTTTATAATTTTTAGAAAACCGTCCAAACTAATTTTACTAAATTAGTTTTAGAAAAAAATTAATGAATTTGATAAATATGACAAAGGAATACAAATTTCGTTTAACGGAGCAAGATTACGCTCGTTTTGCTAAAATGTCGGAAATCGAAAATAAATATTATAGTGAAGGTTATCAAATCATTGCCGGTGTCGATGAAGCGGGCAGAGGTCCTTTGGCGGGCCCGGTATTTTGTGCGGCTTGTATTCTGGATCCCCGGAAACCGATTTATGGTTTAAACGATTCAAAAAAATTAACCGCAAAAAGAAGAGATTATTTATTTGAAGAAATTAAAGAAAAGGCTTTAACATATAAAATTGTTTCTGTTTCGCTGGAAGAAATTGAAAATAAAAATATCTTGGGAGCAACTAAAACAGGTATGATTGAAGCTGTTTTAGGCTTAAGTCTCCAACCGGATTTAATATTAATTGATGCAGAGCGTTTACAAGATGATAGATTACCGGCTCAGCGCAGCCTTAAACATGGAGATGCAATTTCAAATAGCATTGCGGCAGCATCTGTTTTGGCAAAAGTAAGTCGGGATAATTTTATGATTGCGATGGATGAGATCTATCCGGAATATCAATTTGCGAAACATAAAGGTTATGCAACGGCAGATCATTATGCTGCCATTGAAAAATACGGAATTTGTGAATTACATCGTTTAAGCTTTTTGCATAAATTGCGTTTAGGTAAACCGAAATCACAAGCAGATGTAATTTGTATTGAACAACAGGATGATCATGATTCAGATGTTCTTAAAACCAATATAACTTCAGTAAGTAAGGGTAATTCAGCTGAAAATCAGGTAATAAATCATTTAATTAATGCCGGTTATAAAGTCTTAGAGCAAAACTTTTGGCTACGTCCATTTGGTGAAATTGACTTAATTTTGCAAAAAGACAATCGCTTATGTATTGTTGAAGTAAAGTCAAGACAAAGTTCAAATTACGAAGAACAAGCGATGATCGCACTGGACAATAATAAGAAATGGCGTATTAAAAAACTGGCTGAATATTATGCAATATCTCGTAAAATAGATTTTAATGAAATGGTATTCCTCTTAGCAGCCTGCAAATTAAACTCAAATAATCAAATCGAAAAAATTAAATACCATGATTTTTAATTTTTCTGTTAAATAATTTTTAATCTATTAGATATTTATTACTTCTGGCAAAGCCTATTATTTTAGCTCGTTTCAGGGGTTTTCTGTTACGTTGTAATTACAAGCTTGCAAATTGTGAAAAAAACTATTAATTTTATGATAAGATGTAACAACAACTAAATTATTAAGGAGTTTTTATATGCGATTAGATAAACATAGCAGTATACCCTTATACGCACAGCTAAGAGAACTGTTAGTTGAGCAAATTCAAGATGGACGTTATAAACCGGGAGATCAAATTCCTTCCGAATTAACTTTATGTGAAGAACTTGATTTGAGTCGCCCCACAGTAAGACAAGCCATAGCAGATTTAGTTGCTGACGGAATTTTAGTAATTGAAAAAGGTAAAGGAACTTTTGTAGCCAAAGAGCCTGAAAGATTTGTGATTGAACATTTCAATGCCTTAACATTTTCCTTTTTAAATTTTGATACTTATGAAGGAGTGGGTTTAAAACCGATCAAACTGATGGAACCGGATCCGGAATTAGATCGTATGTTTAAGTATCCGGCGGACAAACCGCATCCAGGTTACTGGTTAATAGAATGGCCGCTCCGAGCAGATAATGAAATTTTAGGAATTTGTTCGTCATATGTTCCGGTCCAAATTTTTCCGGAATTAGGACAAAGCATATCTGCTGGTAAAAGAATGGTTGATATTAAATCTAATAAATATGCGATGTTACCACAAAAAGGTAGCTTAAGCGTATTAGCTCGACCTGCTAAAAACAAAGAAGCCAAAGCCTTGAACATTCCGCGGAGAACATTCATCTTGGCGATTGAAGGACCTTTATTCTCACGTAGTGGTCACGTTTGTGAAGTCTTGCGCGTTGCATTACGTCCGGATTTAGTTCAACTGGAGATGAATTAAAAACATGAAAAATTATTTTGATCATACTGCTACGAGTTTTATTGAGCAGGATGTCATAGATTTTTTAGCAGAACAACTAGCCAAAAATAATTATAATCCGGCTGCCCGTTACACTTCAGGTATTGAGGCAGCCGCTTCAGTTGCAAAGTCCACTCAAACAATTGCCTCTGTTCTGGGTGCCGAACCACAAGAAGTAATTATTACTTCAGGCGCAACAGAATCAATTAATACTGCTTTAAAAGGTATTGTTTTTGCTCCGAATCCTAAACACAAAAGAATCTTGACGAGTGTAGGTGAACATCCGGCAACGAACGAGACGCTTAAATTTATAGAATGCCAGTTCGATTATACGATTGATTATTGTCCGCTGAATGCCAAAGGAGAAGCAGATTTATTAGAGTTGGAGTCGCTTTTAGCCACCAATCAATATGATTTATTAACTTTAATTCAAGTAAATAATGTTTTAGGCAGTGTTAATCCGCTTGCTCGAATTGTAAAATTGCGTAATCAGTATCAGCCTAATGTGCCGCTTCATCTTGATGCGGTTCAAACCCTTGGCAAACTTCCTTTTAACTTTAAAAAGTCGGGAATTGAGTTGGCTTCATTTTCTCTACATAAGCTTGGTGGTCCGAAAGGTATCGGTATTTTATTAAAGAATAAGGCAACACGGATTGAACCTTTAATACATGGTGGTGGACAACAAAATGCTCTACGTTCCGGTACGGAGAATCCGGCACTAGTTGCGACAATGGCATATGTAATTGAACGTATGCAAAAGAACTTCGAACAAAGTAATTTAATCATTGCTAATCTCAAACTATTTCTGCTCAAGCAATTAAAACAAGAGGGTATTAAACATCAGGTAATTTCTCCGGATGATGCAGTACCGCATATTGTATCAATTGCTTTTCCTGAATTGCGTGCTGAAACCTTACTCAATATTTTGGCGAAAGAAGGCATGCAAGTATCAATCGGCTCTGCCTGCTCAAACAAAAAATCTGAGCGTAATCGAGTCTTACAGCAATTAAAATTGCCGCAAGGTCTTGATCAATATATTTTGCGAATCAGTTTAGATAAAAGTAATTCTCAAACAGAAATTTGTGATTTAGTTAGAATTATCAAAACAGCACTTGCTAAATATGTTGTATAATCGGTAAACTAAAGTTTGTTTGTTAGTAGTATAAAATGAAAGAGTGATTAAAATAGATTATCAAGAGCTGATTTTAATTCGTTTGGGCGAGATTGCTCTTAAAGGTTTAAATAGACACAAATTTGAAACACGCTTAATTTCCAACTTGCGCTACCGTTTACGTGATTTGGGTATATTCAAAATTTACCAAGATCAATCAAGAGTATATATTGAAAAACGACCGCAAGATCAGTTTGATTTTCCGACCAGAGAAATTCTTCAACGAATTAAAGATGTATTCGGCTATGTTTCTGCCAGTCCGGTCAGACGATTTGCCAATGATAAAGATCTTTTATTTACTCAAGTAGAATCTTATGTTGCCGAATTATACGCTGATGGTGCTACACATAGTTTCAAGTTCGAAACTCGTCGAATTGATAAAGATTTTCCTTTAAATTCTTACCAATTGAATTGCGATTTGGGTGAGATGGTGTTGGCTGCTTACCCTGAACAGGCCACAGTCGACGTACACAATCCAGATTTTTTATTTCAGATTGAAATACGTCAGGAAATATATTTATATCATGAAATTCAACCAGCATATAGCGGTTTACCGGTAGGTATCAGCGGAACAGGAATGTTATTGCTTTCAGGTGGTATTGATAGTCCGGTTGCCGGTTTTCAAATGGCTTCACGCGGGTTGCAGTTAGAAGCGATTTATTTTCATACATTTCCTTATACCGGAGATCAGGCCAAACAAAAAGTGATTGATTTGGCGGCTAGATTAGGCGATTTTTGTGGGAGATTACCTTTGCACATTGTTGATTTCACTGATATTCAATTGGAACTTAATCAAAAAGTACCGGCAGAAATGTTGACCGTGATCATGCGAAGAATGATGATGCGGATAGCTGATCGTTTAGCGGAAAAAAATAAAATAAATTGCCTGATTACGGGTGAAAGTCTAGGACAAGTGGCAAGCCAAACGGTTGCTGCCCTGAGATGTACGAATTCCGTAGTTGATCGACCGGTTTTTCGTCCTTTAATTGGTATTGATAAAAATGATACAATCAAATTGGCACGTGAAATTGATACTTATGATATTTCAATTTTGCCGTATGAAGATTGTTGTACAATTTTTGTTGCCAAACATCCGAAAATTAATCCGAATCTCGTAGATTGTGAACAAGCGGAGCAAGATTTGGTTATTGAATTTTTGGTTGAGCAAGGTTTAAATAAAATAGAAACGATTGTGGTGTAAGATTAAACGAAAAATATGTAAATTATGTTTGGTTAAACTATTTGAACCAAAATTTTATGTGTTATGAATTACTTAATATAGAAAATAATAAATTTGAAAAATAGAAAATTAAAACAAAAAACAAATTTAATAAACAAATTGAAAATTAGAACAATTGGAGGAATATACAAAATGCCCTATGAAATCATCAAACAACAAGATCCGGAGCTGTATCAGGCTCTGAATGATGAATTACAAAGACAGAAGGATCATTTGGAATTAATTGCTTCGGAAAATTTTGTCAGTGAAGCGGTATTAGCAGCCCAAGGTTCAGTACTGACCAATAAATATGCTGAGGGTTATCCAAGACGTCGTTATTATGGCGGATGTGAATTTGTTGATGTTGTGGAAGATCTTGCAATTTCAAGAGCAAAAGAGTTATTTGGTGCGGAACATGTTAATGTTCAGCCCCATTCCGGTGCTCAAGCTAATATTGCGGTCTATTTCAAAATGTTAAATTATGGTGATAAGATTTTGGGCATGGATCTGGATCAGGGTGGTCATTTAACGCATGGCATGAAAATTAATTTCTCCGGTAAATATTTTGAAGCCCATGGTTATAAAGTAGATCCACATAGTCATCAGATTGATTATGATGTACTTTATGAAACAGCGAAATCAGTTCAGCCAAAAATGATTATTGCGGGAGCAAGTGCCTATCCGCGAAAAATTGATTTTGCCAAATTCCGTGAGATAGCGGATGAAGTTGGAGCTTTATTATTAGTTGATATGGCTCATATAGCAGGTTTAGTAGCAGCAGGATTGCATATGAATCCGGTACCGTATGCTGATTTTGTCACAACAACTACTCATAAAACTTTGCGTGGTCCTCGCGGCGGAGTGATTATGTGTAAAGAAAAATACGCGAAACTAATAGATTCGGCTGTTTTCCCCGGAACACAAGGTGGTCCTTTAATGCATATAATTGCTGCAAAAGCAGTTGCTTTCGGTGAGGCCCTACAACCTGAGTTTAAAATATATTCTCAACAGATTATCAATAATGCACAAGCTCTGGCAAGCGGTTTGAAAGCGCATAAAGTAAATCTAGTTTCAGACGGTACAGACAATCATTTGATTTTGATAAATCTACGCGGCACCGGCATTACCGGACGGGAATTGGAAAAGCGTTTGGAATCGGTAAATATTACGACAAATAAAAACACAATTCCTTATGACACGGAAAAACCGACGGTTACCAGTGGCCTTAGACTTGGTACACCGGCTTTGACTACTAGAGGGTTTATCGAAAAGGATATGGAAGAAGTTGCCGAGTTGATTGCCCGGGCAATCTTTGATTTTGAAAGTAATAAGTCGCAGATTTTATCCAGAGTTGCTGTATTATGCGAAAAATATCCACTTTATTCTAATTATTACAAATGATTTAAATTCAGATAATTTGTTATTGACGCTTAAACAAAAAAAGCTTATATAGATAAATCTATGTACAAGTTTTAAAGAATAATATATCAAGTAATTTTCAGTCTAAGTGTGGAAAAAATGTATGGAAAAAACAAATTTTACACATTATAAACAACCTTTAGCCTATCGTATGGTTCCGCGTAAATTAGATGAATTCGTCGGTCAGGAACATATTTTAGCGAAAGGGAAAATGCTGCGTAGAATGATTGAAGCAGATCGGTTAAGTTCAATTATTCTTTTCGGTCCGCCCGGAACGGGTAAAACGAGTTTAGCCAGAGTAATAGCTGCGACAACCGAAATCGGATTTAAACAACTCAATGCAGTTACTTCCGGTGTCAAAGACATTAAGCAGGTAATCAGTGATACGCAAAACTTAATTTTGACTCCACAAGGCAGAACAGTTTTGTTTATTGATGAAATCCATCGTTTTAACAAAGCCCAACAAGATGCTTTACTGCCTCAGGTTGAAGACGGCACCCTGATTTTAATCGGTGCTACAACCGAGAATCCGTATTTTGAAGTTAATAAGGCATTAATTTCAAGATCGACTGTATTTCAACTCAAACCACTAACCAAAGATAATATTACACAAATTGTAGAGCGAGCACTGACGGATCGGGTATATGGTTATGGCGATTTGGATATTGCAATTGAACCAAAAGCACAAGAATTCATTAATGATTTATCCAACGGTGATGCACGGATTGCTTTAAATGGTTTAGAACTTGCAGTTTTGACTACACATCCGGATCAACAAGGGAAAATTGTCATAGATCTGTCGACCATTAAAGACTGTATGCAAAAGCGCAGTCCTGCTTTTGATAAAGGCGGAGAAGCTCACTATGACACGATCAGTGCTTTTATTAAATCAATGCGCGGTAGTGATCCTGATGCAGCTTTGTTTTATTTGGCACGAGCTCTACATGGTGGTGAAGACATCGAGTTTCTTGCGAGACGAATTGTGATTTGTGCTGCCGAAGATGTCGGTTTGGCAAATCCGCAGGTGCTTTCGATTACTGTTGCTGCATATCAGGCGACCAAAATGATTGGTATGCCGGAAGCGAGAATAATTTTGGCTGAAGCTGCTGTTTTAGTGGCGACCTCACCGAAATCCAATACGGCTTACTTAGGAATTGATGCGGCTCTCTCCGATGTGAAAAATCAAAGAACCGGTGAGATTCCCTATCATTTGCGTAATGCTCCGATCGAAGAAATGCAAAAACTCGGTTATTCTCAAGGTTATAAATATGCACACGATTATCCGAATCATTATGTGAAAATGCAATTTTTACCGGAGGAAATAAAAGATAAAAAATATTATCAGCCATCTGAACAAGGGCATGAAGCAAAAATAAAAAAATGGTTAGAGTTTTTAGACTCACTGGAATAAGCTTGAATCAAAATATTTAATCAGGGAATGGCAATTGAATACGATTAACTAATAAGTTACAAATTAAACCAATCGCAATTCCGGCCAGAGTACCGGCTATGATTAATATCGGCAAATAAAATAAAAGTCCGGGTGTGTTAACGATAAAAACAGCAATCAATATTTGACCTAAATTATGTGCAACACCGCCTATCACACTGATTCCCATGATTGAAAAAGTATTGATTTTTTTGAAAAATAACATGAAAGCAATACTAATCAGTCCACCCGTTATACTAAAGATAAATGAGAGAAAACTTCTAAATAAAATAGATAATAAAAAGATACGGATGCCGGAAATCAATAAAGCATCAGACGGTTTTAATTTAAAAATAGCAAACATTACGGGAATATTTGCCAATCCCAGTTTAATACCAGGTACGATATAAATTTGTGGCAACAATGATTCCAAATAACTAAGTATCATAGAAATGGCGATGAACATTGCAAGGAATGTAATACGTTTCGTTTTCATAATTTTATCCATTTAATAACTGAACGAATCAAAAGTTGCTTCTCCATCAGTAATAGTAATGACTAAATGATGCGGCAGACATACAATTGTTTCACCAGAATATTGTATTTTAGGGTGCTTAACACAGACCTGATGCGAACAATTGGCACTTTCTATCCAAGCTTTATTATCTTGTATTACCAATTGATTGTATTGATTATCAAATTCAATCCTTTTTTTTATATTTCCATTCAATGGTAATTTGTAAATTTCTTGATTATTTTTAAGAACTAAAACTGTTCCACCTACTTTTTTCATGGATTGAATAAAGAAAAATGAGACAGCAGCAATGATGAATAAAGAAATTATTAAAATAATATCGTTCCGTTTTAATTTCACGAAGAGACACTCATATCCAAATTTACTTAAGAATATTTTTGTATTATACTATCAAGCGATTTAAATGAAAAGGTAGCTTATGAAAAGTAGTAATTTTAAAGATATTATAACTTTTTTTCTAATTTTTAATTTAATCTTCTTAATAGGATGTAATTCTAAACATTCAGAAAATAAATTGAAAGAAGATGAACTCATTCAACAATCAGATACCACATTAAAGGAGCAAGAATCCTCTGTTCATATTGAAAAACAAGACAATAAATTAATAGGTTCCGCTTTTCTGCTCAATACATATTGCGAAATTATTATTTATAATAAAAACGATGAAAATTTAATTTATAATACATTTGAATTATGTAGGAATTATGAGAATCAATTATCTTGTAAGATTCTAAGTAGTGAAATTTCGCAATTAAATAGCAGAACAATAAATCAAGTTTCGGATAGTACAATAGAGCTGTTACAAGAAGCATTAGCATTTTCAGCATTATCTGATGGAGCTTTGGATATTACGATTGGTGCTGTAACTGATTTATGGGATTTTACCTCTGATTCTAAAATTGTTCCTTTATCAGAAAATATTCAGAAAGCATTGGAAACTGTAAATTATCAAAATATTTATTTAAATGATAATCAAGTAATTTTTTCGAATGCTGAAACGAAAATTGATTTGGGAGCTATAGCGAAAGGTTATATTGCAGATCAGATGAAAGTCTATTTAGTAGAACAAGGTGTGAAAAGTGCAATTATTAATCTTGGTGGCAATGTTCTTTGTGTTGGCACAAAAGAGGATAATGTAGGCTTCACAATAGGTATTCAAAAACCGTTCGAAGAAGGATATGTAGCCGGTGTACATTTGAATAATTTTTATCAATCGGTTGTAACATCAGGTATTTATGAAAGATTTTTCGAAAAAGACGGGAATTTTTATCATCATATTCTAGACCCTAAGACAGGGATGCCGATAAATAATAATTTAGCATCTGTTACGATTATCAGTAAGGAAAGTACAACCGGTGATGCTTTGAGTACGGCGTGTTTTGTATTAGGTTTAGATAAAGGGATGGAATTGATTGATAATCTGGATAATGTCCATGCAATATTTTTAGATCAAGATGGAAATATTTATTTATCTGAAAAATTATCAGAAGAATTACAAATTGACACTTTATAATCAAAAATTTGTGTGAAAATGGAAGCCCTGCAAATTGAAATTTGCAGGACTCGCAATAATGAGCAATGAGCAAAAACCTACTTCACAACAATGATACTTGAAGATGTTTTTACCGTTTAAATAGATATCCCGGCTTATTCAAATTAACACCAAACGGAAAAAGTTTTTCTTGCCGCGACGGATAATCGCTTCGCCATCCCTAAAGTCGTCTTCCTGTAATAAATAGTTAGCATCAGAAATAGCTATATCGTTCAAATAAATACCACCTTGTTTAATTAATCTTCGACCTTCGCTCTTGGAAGGAACAATTCCGGCGTCAGCTAATAAATCTAAAATTGGAGTATTGCTTACAATCTCACAGGTTAGTTCCGTAGTCGGCATATCATCTGATCTGCCTGTACCGGAGAATAATTGACGAGCTTGTTCTTGAGCTGATAAAGCAGCGGCCTCACCGTGTACAATTTTTGTTACTTCAAATGCTAATACTTCTTTAGCTTGATTGATTGCCTGACCTTCTAGTTTTGCATATTTGGCTATTTCGCTCATTGGTAAGAAAGTCAAAATTTTCATGGTTTTAATAATTGAATTATCTTCCAAGTTCCTGAAATACTGATAAAAATCGAAAGGTGAAAACTTGTCTGCATCAAGCCATAAAGCACCTTTTTGAGTTTTGCCCATTTTATTACCTTCGGAATCCGTCAGTAAATTAAAAGTCATGCCATAGGCTTCGCCTTGTTCTTTGCGGCGAATTAAATCAACACCTGAAATGATATTCGCCCATTGATCATTACCGCCAAGCTGTAAGCGACAACCGTAACGACGATACAATTCTAAAAAATCATAGGATTGTAAAAGAATATAACTGAATTCAAAATAGGTCAGACCTTCTTCCAACCGATTTTTATAAATATCGGTTGCCAACATTTTATTTACTGAAAAATTTACGCCGATTTCACGTAAAAAATTAACATAATTAATATCAAGTAGCCAATCTGCATTATTAACCAGGATGGCTTTATCATCTGAAAAATCAAGCAAACGGGACATTTGTTCTTTAAATTTCTCAACATTGTGTTGAATCGTCTCCGGAGTCATTAATTGGCGCATATCGGAACGACCTGACGGATCACCGATCATACCGGTCCCGCCACCCATTAAAGCAATCGGGATATGACCGGCTTTTTGCAGATGAGCCATAACCATCATTTGAGTTAAATGTCCGATATGTAAACTGTCGGCCGTAGGATCAAAACCGATATAAAATATTGCACCGGGCTCGGCAAGAAAATCTCTGATTTCTTCAGGATGTGTTGCTTGGGCGAAATAGCCTCGTTCAATCAATGTGTCATATACATTTGTCATTAAATGCCTCCATTTATTTGCGGTTACACATAATCAAATAATTAAGATAAAAGAATAAGTAAATATTAAAACAAATATAAACAGAAAATAATCTAAATAATAAATTGATTATGGTAATATCAATTGCTGAATCAATATTTTAGACTAATCAATCTTTTTTGTTAAGGGCAATTTTAGCAATCATATTTAATTTAATGAAGAGTTGTTATTAGACAGTATTATTTTTTAATGGTTATATCAAACAATCACAGGGCTGGCAAAAATCTCATTCAAAGAGCTGTCGGCTTGGTTTAACCAAATTCTGGCGGTGCGTAATTCCAGTTCTTCTTGCCAGATATTATCCGAAGTCAAGACTGAACTTAATTCGCTGAAATTTGTAATTATTGGTAATTGAGCGGATTTTGTCATGCGTTTTAATAAATATCGACCTTGTTTATTAAATCCTAATACTTGAATATAACTTGGTGCGAAATTTGGTTCTTCTTTAATCTGCAACAACAAATTGGTTAAAGCACGTTTAACTCTGGTTGCAGGTAATTGTTTGGTTTTAACTTGTTCTATTAAATCTTCAATTTGAAGATAATTATGATCGGTAAATCGCATAATTTTTTTCAAACGATTGAACAACGCTTCATCTAAATAACGGGTCAGGGGTTCTTTTGTATTTTCTAGTACGTAGTAATATAAATCAGCAAAAGATTCCATATTGATTACCTTGTGTTTCGAAATACTGTAGAGCAAAGTTGCTAAAGCTTTACGCGGAACAACCGACGATAATTTTCCGATTAAATTTGCCGGAAAACCTGATTCACCAGATGATTCTGCAATCTGATTACGGATAGCCAATGCCGAAGCAAAATTATATTCGCCAGAACTTCGAGTGAGGATATCGTCGGCAAGGCAATTCAAATCGGGATTTAAATATGTACTACCTTGACGTTGGATCAACCAAGGCTTTAAGTTTAATTTGTTTTTATAAATAGCTTTTAAATATTCTATTGCCAATATCTGATTTGATTGTTGTAAGAGTGAAGCAGTTTTTGGATTAAGTTTTTCTGCAACAAATAGTTCACGGGCTTTAGCATATGATATTCCAAGTTTTAATTTTTGATCAATATAAAGCCATGACTCATTTTCTTGCTCGACCAGAAGTTGTGCAATTTGTTCTAATTCACTTAAACAGTTTTGCTCTGCCCCGAAAACTAAATTATTACAAATTCCGGTTTGATCAAGCAGCATGGCGGCAACGGAAGCGAATATTTCAGCTGAGCCAACAGCTGAATAGGTCGGCATTTGTAAAACTAAATCTATGCCGTTGTTTAATGCAATTTTAGTTCTGGTTCGCGGTGAGATAATTGCCGGTTCGCCTCTTTGGCAGAAATAGCCGGAAATTATTGCTATCAGAAAAGGTCTTTGACTCAAATTTCTGATTTGTTCAATCTGATAATAGTGTCCATTATGAAACGGATTATATTCAGCAATGATTCCTGTTATATTCATAAAAACTGATTTTCCTATTCTTGCGCTCTAGATTATAAAAGTTGTTTTTGCTTATTATTATATTAATGAAAACTGATGTTTTTATCCTTAGAGTTTAAGTTTGTAATAATTAATTTCGACTGTTTTCGGCTTAAACAAGCGATTAATTCGTTATAATAAATATGATCTGATAATAAATTTAATTTTAAGCAAACTTTATTAAATCAATGGTATATTCTAAGATAATAGCATAAGAAAACAAATGAGGTTAAATGTTGGTTAGTTTTTGATTTAGCAAGTGAGTTATAAAATGCAATGAAATTCAATTTTCAATTGACATCTTTAACTTAACAGAACGCATAAGAGTAAAGCGAGGTAAAAATTTTGCTGGCTGATAAGCAAATACCGAAAATTCTAAAAGTAATTGTCCCAATAATTTTAATTATAATTACTTTTATTCTTTTATATGTATATCCCGGTTTTCTTTTAGATTCCTACGGTGTTGAACCTTTGGCGAACCATCACTATTCAATTTGGGATGACAAAGGAATTATTGAAAAGTTAAAACCTACTGATCGTGAAGTAGAGAGGGCCTTTAGAGAAAATTTTATTGTTGATTTTAAGTTGGAAAAGAGCAAAAAATCATTCCAAGGCATTATAGCAAATGTCAAGCTTGTCAAGAATGATGAGATTATGCAAGAAATCACCTTTAATTTGACAGATCAATTGCTTTGGGGGAAATATCTGGCATTGGCAGGTGAACCAAAAGAATTTCAGGTATGGCAGGATATGGTTACAGAACTATATCTGAATGATCAAGCTTGGGCAACACAAATAAACCGAAACGGTGAAATACTTGCACAAACAGAAATTACTTGGGTATATGATTTGCAATACGCAGATGTCTTGTTAACTGCCTACAATCGCAATCCGGGACGCTCACTTAAACAACATCTCGAGCAAATTATGGAGAGAGTTTGGCCGTATTTTTCCGCTGAGGAATTGACTCCGAATTATCACTCCGAAGTAGAGCGAATTTTTTATCCGGAAACTTCTTCGTCAGAAAAGCCAACTGAAAATCCGGAGTTAATTAATCCATATCGGGATGCCAATATAATCCGGCTCTCTGATGTGAATCTTTATGTTTTGGAATCTTTTGCTTTATTTGACCAGAAATGGCAGCAACCTTATGAGCATTGGTCAAAATTGATTATCGATTCAATTGATTCGAAATCAGTATTTTATCCTTTTGGCATTATACCGGATGAACAAAATTATGTGCCAACAATGGAAATGGCATTTGCGGCTAAGACTTTAGATACAATTAAAATCGTTTACCAATTAAACTCCGAACAGCAAAATCCCAATACGGAAGGTTTTTTCAATCAGCAACTTTTACAAACAAATAACATTTATCAAATTTACAATATCGCAACAGGGCAAAATATGAGTGAACAAACAGATATACAAGCGATGGCTTTATTTGCTAATCATATTGTGAAGTACTCTTCAAATTCGAATGATTATGTGAATTCGGAAGTTTTAGCATCGATTAGGGCAGGTTTATCAACCAATCAATACAAAGACAATTTAAGTTCGCTCAATAATTTGTTTTATAAGAATATTGATAATAAACTGTTTTTTAATGCTACAGATCAATTGTATGTTTTGGTTAGCGGTATTATTAAATAGCTTCAATCAGGCGAAAATTGGCTGAAAATAGTTAGCATATAGTTAATTTTTTTCTATCAGAGGATTTGCTCTAAAGAAATGATAATTGATTGTTAAATAAACCAAGATATTTTCTATTATTATGTTGAACACAATAAGATATTTAAACAGAGTGAGTTTGGGTAACTTTTTGAATTGAATGAAATATTAGCTTGTATTATAATATTCAATTGTTAAATTGTTTGTTGAAAAATGATTTTATTAAGATAACAGATGCATATTGAGAAATGAAATTATTAGATTATTGTTTGCTCTAAAAAAAAGATTGAGTGTCTTGTAAATTGGTCGTTGCTTTTTAGCATAAACATAGAAATATTTAATTGAAAGAGGTGTGAAATGGCTGAATTTATTAAAGGAATTTTTGAATTAGCTAAAAAAAATCGTAAAAAAATTGTTTTACCGGAAACTGAAGATCCCAGAATAACTGAGGCAGCTTCAAGAATTATTGCAGAGGGGATTGCCGATGTAATTCTAATCGGTGATGAAAATAAGATTAAGTTAGTGACACCGGAACATTCTTTGGAGGGTGCGGAATATATTGATCCTGCAACCTATGAAAAATACGATGAATTTGTAGAAATTTTCTTTGAAATGCGTAAAAAAAGAGGTATGACTGAACCTGAAGCCCGTGAATGGATGCTTAATCCGGTTTATTTCGGTATGATGCTTGTTCATCAAGGGATTGCAGATGGTTTGGTAGCCGGTGCAGTGAACAGTACTGCAAATGTTTTACGACCTGCATTACAGATATTACGTACTAAACCGGGTACCAAATTAGTGTCTGCTTTCTTTATTATGGTAACAAAAACAGATTTAGGTTCTGACGGTTCTTTCATTTTCGCTGACTGCGGTTTGAATGAAAATCCCGATGCTGAACAATTATCAGAAATCGCAATTTCTTCAGCCCAATCATTCCGCGAATTGATTGGTGGAGAGCCTGTAATTGCGATGACTTCATATTCCAGTTTTGGTAGCGCATCAAGCGAAATGGTAGATAAAGTGATAGAAGCCACAAAATTAGCTCAGGAAAAAGCACCGGAATTGTTGCTGGACGGTGAAATGCAAATTGATACCGCATTATCACCCGCAACAAGTGAGAAGAAAGCACCGGGCAATAAAGTTGGTGGTAAGGCTAATGTTTTAATATTCCCGGATCTGAATACAGGTAATATCGCTTATAAGTTAGTTCAATATCTGGCCGGAGCTGAAGCTTACGGTCCATTACTGCAGGGTATTGCCAAACCGGTTAATGACCTTTCTCGTGGGTGCTCGGTCAACGATATAGTTGGTGTTGTAGCGCTCACTTCAGTCCAGGCACAAATTGAAAAAAAATAATAGAAATATCAGGAGTTTTTATGAAAATTTTAGTTGTTAATGCAGGAAGTTCGTCCTTAAAATATCAGTTATTTGATTTAGAATCCGCTCAACGTGCTGTTCTGGCAAGTGGGTTGTGTGAAAGAATCGGTATTGATGGTTCAAATTTGCAACATGAAACCGGAGACGGTAGAAAGTATAATGTCGAAGTAAAAATGCCGGACCATACAGTTGCAGTTAAGTTAGTTATTGATGCATTGCTTTCAGACGATCATGGTGTTCTTTCTAGTTTGGCTGAAGTAGATGCTGTTGGCCACAGAGTTGTTCACGGCGGTGAAAAATTTGCCAATTCGGTAATTATTAATGAAGAAGTAAAACAAACAATTAAAGACTGTTATCCTTTAGCTCCTTTACATAATCCGGCAAATATCATGGGGATTGAAGCTTGTGAAAAAGCAATGCCGAATATTATTCAAGTAGCTGTTTTTGATACAGCTTTTCATCAGACTCTTCCAGATAAAGCATTCATGTACGCATTACCTTATGAATTGTATGAAAAACATGCAATTCGTCGTTACGGATTTCATGGCACGTCACATGCCTTTGTTTCAGAGAAAGCAATGCAATTGATGGATAATCCGAATGCAAAAATTATCACTTGCCATTTAGGTAATGGCTCATCGATTGCTGCAATTGATGCTGGAAAATCTATTGATACTTCGATGGGAATGACACCTTTGGCAGGAGTGCCTATGGGTACACGAACCGGTGATATGGATCCGGCAGTTGTAACATATCTATTGGAGTATGAAAATATGACTCCGGCTGAAGTAGACAATTTAATGAATAAACAAAGTGGTTTCTTCGGTGTTTCCGGGGTCGGTTCGGATTATCGTGATTTACAGGCAGCAGCTGATCAAGGAAATGCGAGAGCAGAATTGACACTGAGGATGTTTACTTATAATTGCGTTAAATATATCGGTGCATATTCTGTAGTTTTAGGTGGAATTGATGCAATTGTATTTACAGCAGGAATCGGTGAAAATGCTCCGCGCTTGAGAGAAGCAATGGTAAGCCAATTAGGCCATTTAGGTGTTGAATTAGATAAAGAATTGAATTATGGAAAAGTCGGTGATTATCAATTGATTTCAACTGATAATTCTAAGGTTAAGGTCTATGTAATTCGCACGAATGAAGAATTGAAAATCGCACAAGAAACTGCTGCGTTAAAGAATAAATAATATATTAATTAAAATATATTGTAAAAACAAGTTAATACCGAGGAAAAGAAGATTTATCAAATACGATGAATAAATCACAACAAGTAATTATTAATATAATCAGTGAGCAATGGGTGACCGGTGAAGTCCTTGAGCCGATGAAATTCATGACGACCGGTCTGCTAACTCATGATGAAAAAAATAATGAATGGACTGTCAGTTATGACGAGAGTGAGGCAACCGGCATGACCGGAACCAAGACCAGTCTACGACTGACCAAAGAGGGTCACGTTCATTTTCTAAGAACAGGCTCGGTTCAAATGGATGTACTCTTTGAATCAGGAAATCATTTCTTGTCTCAAATGGAAACACCATTCGGGTTGTTAGATATTTCAATCTTAACTAATGAAGTAAAAGGTAACCTTTCAGAACAAGGCGGCGAATTGAGTTTAGGCTATTCGCTGAATGCTCCGCAACAAGAAAAGATTAGTACTAAATTAAATTTAACAGTAACACCTAAGACTTGACACCTTTGATATTTTATATCATAATTTTTTGGTGTTAATTATTTTGGTTCTAGATGGAGGTTGATATATATGGCAGTTCCAAAGCGAAAATGGTCGAAAGCAAGGTCAAGACGTTCCCGCTCAAATTGGAAAGTAAAGTCACCCGTTCTTGTGGAATGTCCGCAATGCCACGAGCTAAAAACAAGTCATCGAGTTTGCAAAAATTGTGGCTACTATAATGGTCGGGAAATAATCGAGCAAGAAATGTAGTTTTTTTGAATCATTTTATAGATGAATGATTTGAAGCAGCGGGACAATTTGATAAACTCGCTGCTTTTTTATTTTAATAATCAGAATACTAAGACGAAATAGTTGAAAGTGAAAAAGTGATATGTTGAAACCGATTGTAGCAGTAATAGGCAGACCGAATGTTGGTAAATCAACATTTTTTAACGCTATTATCGGCAAGAGAATTTCTATCGTAGATGATACGCCGGGAATAACCCGTGACCGAATTTATGCTGATACGGAATGGCTTGGTCAGGAAATGACTTTTATTGATACCGGAGGTATCGAACCGGATACTTCGGATAACATTTTAACTGCTATGCGTAATCAAGCAGAAATTGCGATAGATACTGCTGATGTAATTATATTTATGTGCGATCTGAAAACAGGTCTGTTACCGGCGGACTATGAGATTGCAACTATGCTTCGCAAATCGAATAAGCCGATAATTTTGGTAGTCAATAAATCTGATAATCCGACAAATTTGCCACCAGATATTTATGATTTTTATCAATTGGGATTAGGCGAATTTATTCCTATTTCAGCTTCCCACCGACTCGGTTTTAATGAAGTATTGGATCGCGTTCTCGCAGATCTGCCCGAACAGAAAACTGTTGAACAAGAAGATCAGAGAATAGCGGTTTCTATAATCGGGAAACCAAATGTCGGGAAATCTTCATTGATTAACTATTTGTTGCAAGAAGAACGGACAATTGTTTCTGATCAAGCCGGTACAACCCGTGATGCAATAGATGTATTTTTTGAGCATCCAACCGGATCTTATCGTCTGATTGATACTGCCGGTTTACGTCGTAAAAGTAAAATAAAAAACAAAGTTGAAAAATATAGTAATTTGCGAACCGAAGCAGCGGTAAAACGATCAGATGTCTGCTTAATCATGATTGATGCACTTGATGGTATTACTGAACAAGATACGAAAGTTGCCGGATTGGCACACAATAATGGCAAAGCCACGATTTTTGTAATTAATAAATGGGATTTAATTGAAAATAAACAAGAACTGATGTCTGAAATCATGATGGATATAAAACAGAGATTTAACTTTATGAGTTATGCTCCACTGATTTTTGTTTCTGCTAAAACCGGACAGCGAATTGATAAGATTTTTAATTTAATTACCAAAGTATATCAGGAAGCTAATAAGCGCTTATCCACTACAGTAATCAACGAGGTTCTCGCAGAAGCAATGGCAATGAATCCTACACCGCAAGATAAAGGTCGCCGGCTGAAAATTCTCTATGCAACTCAGGTTGCCGTCGGTCCGCCTCAATTTGTTTTTTTTGTCAATGATAAAGATTTATTGCATTTTTCCTATGAACGCTACCTTGAAAACCAATTTCGCTTAAATTTCGGTTTTGAAGGAACACCAATTTTCTTTATTTGGCGCAATCGTAAAAGAAATGAAGAGTTAACTGATTTGTTTAGGCAGAGAGATTAAACAAAATTTAAAAAAGATCTGAAAAATTATTTGTTAAAAAATTTGTCTGAATTTAATTAAAAAGAAAGATTAAATATTGATGAAAAATATTCGTAATATAGCAATTATCGCCCACGTCGATCATGGCAAAACGACCTTGGTTGACGCACTCTTACAACAGAGCGGAATCTTTGGTGAACATCATACTGTGATTGAACAAGTTATGGATTCTAATGACTTGGAAAGAGAACGCGGTATTACGATCCTTTCAAAAAATACAGCAGTTCAATACAATGATTATCGTGTTAATATTGTTGATACTCCGGGACATGCCGATTTCGGCGGGGAAGTAGAACGGGTTTTGAAAATGGTTGATGGTGTGTTACTGATTATAGATGCTTTTGACGGACCTATGCCGCAAACCCGTTTTGTATTGCGGAAAACCTTGGAAAAACATCTCCAACCTATTGTCATTATCAACAAAATTGATCGTCCTAATGCCAGACCGGCAGAAGTTTTAGATTTAGTTTATGAGTTATTTATTGAATTAGATGCTACAGATGAGCAAATTGATTTTCCGGTTTTATATGCATCGGCTAAAGACGGAGTAGCATTTTATGAATTGCCGCAAGAGGTTACTCCTGAATTAATTGCCAACAGCTCGATTGAGCCGGTTTTTCGGACAATCGTTGAGAAAATTCCTGAACCGGCCGGATCGGCAGATGCAGATTTTCAAATGTTAGTTTCGAATATCGATTATGATCCTTATTTAGGCAGAATTGCGGTTGGAAAAATAGAGAATGGATGGGTTCATAATAAACAAGAAGTTGTAATTGTGAATCATCATGATCCGCATAAAAAAGTAGTAGGTAAGATCGGGAAATTAATGATCTTTCAAGGCTTGGAACGTAAAGAGATTTCAAAAGCTGAAGTCGGAGAAATAGTTGCTGTGACCGGTCTTGAAGATTTATTAATCGGCGATACAATTTGTGATCCGGAAAAACCTGTCGCTTTGCCGTTCGTTAAAATTGACGAACCGACAATTTCGATGACTTTTGCAGTTAATGACAGTCCGTTTGCAGGCAGAGAAGGTGAATATGTGACCAGCAGACATTTAAGAGCCAGACTTGAGCGCGAAACTTATACCAATATTTCTATGCAAATGGAAGATACCCAGACAACTGAACAATTTATCGTCAAGGGAAGAGGTGAATTGCATTTATCAGTTCTGATTGAAACGATGCGTCGTGAAGGCTATGAGTTTCAAGTTTCAAAACCGCAAATAATCATGAAAGAGATTAAAGGCATATTATATGAACCGGAAGAACTGGTTATGATTGATGTACCGAATGATTATTCCGGGATCGTAATTGAAAAACTCAATCAACGCAAAGCTGAACTAATAAATATGTCTCCCCCGTCACGCGGTTATACTAGAATGGAGTTTAAAATACCGGCACGCGGGCTGATCGGATACCGCTCCGAATTTTTGACCGATACTAGGGGCAATGGTATAATCAATAGCGTTATTAACGGTTTTATGCCGTGGAAAGGCGATATTGAAAGTAGAAATCACGGTGTTTTAATATCACATGAAACAGGTACTGCAGTAGCCTATGGCTTGCATAATGCACAGGCTAGAGGCGAGTTGTTTATCTCACCCGGAACGGACGTCTATCAAGGTCAGATTGTTGGGCAAACTATGCAAAAAGAAGATATAACTGTAAATGTCTGTCGTCGTAAACATGCTACAAATATTAGAGCTGCGGGCAGTGATGATGCTTTAAAATTGACACCGCCGTTGCAATTAAGTTTGGAACAGTATCTGGAGTTTGTGGCCGATGATGAGTGGATAGAAATAACTCCGAAAAATATCAGAGTAAGAAAGAAAATTCTCGATCATTCCCAAAGATTACGAGCAAACAAGTCAAAATCTTCATAAACGGAGTTGCTGAATGTCATCTAAAATAATTAAAACGATAATAATTTTTGCCTGTATAGCTTTTTTAATTTTGGTTGCTTTTGTAGGGTTTATTAACGGTTTCGAATATGTCAAGTCTCAAGACCAACGTTTAAGCAACTTACAGCAAAGATTTGAAGAAAAAGGCAGCTCACCGATTACCGAGTATACTCCGGGTGCTGTTGAGGTAGCAATACCGCGAGCTGCGACGAGTGATGATATTGCTAATATTCTCAAAGAGAAAAAATTGATCGGCAGTCCGTTCGCATTCAAAATGTTATCCAAGTTCAATGGATTTGACGGTAAATATCAAGCGGGAACACATTATCTGACACCCGAATTAAGTTATGACGAAATGATGTACCTTCTGACTCATCAGCCGGAAGCAATTGTTATCACAATTCCTGAAGGTTATACGTACAAACAAATGCAGCAAAGATTGATTGATTCTGGACTCAATATTGATGTGGAATACATGGATGAATTGGTAAAACGACCGAATGCTTTTATCGATTATCCTTTTGTGAAAAACATTCAAGTACATGAACAGCGCACCTGGATGCTGCAAGGTTATCTGTGGCCCGACACCTATCGTTTCGATCCCAGTATGGATGAAATGGACATTTTAAGAATGTTTTTGAATAATACCTACAATAAACTGACAACCGGCAATTATGAAGAACGAGCTGCGGAAATGGGTTTAAGCATGGATCAAGTTTTGACTTTGGCTTCTATTGTACAAACTGAGGGAACATCTGCGGAAATGTATAAAATCGGTAGAGTTTTTCTCAATCGTTTGAATGCGGGAATGAAACTTGAATCATGTGCAACAATCAACTACTTACGTATAGAAAATAATGAAAAACCTGTTTTCTGGGTACAGCAAACTGATTTGGATCGTTTTCAATATAATCCTTATAATACATATGCTTATGAGGGTTTACCGCCGGGTCCGATCAATAATCCGGGGCTGGCAGCAATTGAAGGTGTTCTATGGCCCGCTACAGAAAGAACTTGGCCGGGGGCTTTAGAGTATTATTATTTCTGTGCAGACGGAAGAGGCAATAATGTATTTGCTACAACTTATGAAGAACAATTAGAAAACATTGAGTTTTATCGTTCGAAGAACGAGGAAGATTAATGATTGAGCTGTTAGCACCGGCAGGTGATTTTGAAAAATTGGCAAAAGTCATTCAATACGGTGCGGATGCCGTCTACCTGGGCTTGCATCAGTTTAATTTGCGAGCTGCCGGCGGCAATTTTAATCTGCATGATCAATTACCCCAAGCGGTTGAGCTGGCACATCAGAATAAGGTAAAAGTATATCTGACTTTAAACAGCCTGGCACGCGATCATGATTTTGTCGACTTGGAAACCTCAATCAAAGCTTTGCCTGCAACAGGTATTGATGCAGTAATTGTTTCCGATCCCGGTGTCTTGCAAACAGTTCGCAAATTTGCTCCTGAGCTTAATGTTCATATAAGTACTCAAAGCAGCGTCATGAACTCACGAACAGCAAAATTTTGGTATGATCAGGGAGTTACCAGAATTATTTTAGCCCGTGAACTTTCTTTAGCAGATATCAAAACTATGCGTAAACAAATTCCAGAAGATTTAGAGTTGGAAGCTTTCGTTCACGGTGCGATGTGTATGTCTTATTCAGGTCGTTGTATTCTGTCCGATTATTTTAATGTTCGTTCCGGCAATCGGGGAGCTTGTACTCAACCTTGTCGCTGGAATTATCAAACCGATTCTTTGATTTTAGAAGAAAAAGGACATACTGATAAACCGATAATTTTGGAGCAAGATCAGCATGGTTCATATCTCCTGAGTTCATCCGATCTTTGCATGATTGAATATATCCCGCAATTAGTTGAGGCGGGAATAACCAGTTTTAAAATCGAAGGCAGAACTAAAAGTGCCTTCTATGCTTCAATTGTGGTCAAAACTTATCGTCAGGCATTGGACGTATATTTAGCCGATCCGGATAATTATCAGGCAGATCCTGCTTGGCTGGAGGCTTTAGAGCAAACGGTTCATCGCCATTTTGATACCGGATTCTTTTTTCAGGACACCTCCAAACCTTTAGCGGAACAAGAATCAAAAATTCATGCTGAAAAAACCATGTATAAACAAGCGAAGGTTATTGCTGAAGTCAGAGATAATCTCGAAAACAAATATTTGGTGTTAGAACAAAAGAACAAAATTGAACGTGGTGCCATTGTTGAACTGATTATGCCGAATCAGGAAAAAATTGATTTGCAGTTGAATGAATTATTCGACATTAACCGTCAACCTATTGATTCTACACCTCATGCACGGATGTTGTTTTTGATTCCTTATGAAAATGCCGAAGAAGTCCCGCAGGGTTCTTACTTAAAGCAAGTTCTATCTAACTCTAATTAAACTCTAGCTCGCCCTCTCCTGGTTCTCCTATGCACACTTTTTAAGTTTATTCAAGTAATTTGACGGCACAACCTTAAAAAGTGTGCAAGTTACTGAAGGAAACGGGCTTTTATGAGTTCTCCATGCACACTTTTTAAGTTTATTCAAATATTTAGAGACACAACCTTAAAAAGTGTGCAAGTTACTGAGGGAAACGGGCTTTTGTGAGTTCTCCATGCACACTTTTTAAGTTTATTCAAATATTTGGTGGCATAACCTTAAAAAGTGTGTAAGTTACTGAAGGAAACGAGCTTTTGTGAGTTCTCCATGCACACTTTTTAAGTTTATTCAAGTATTTATCGACACAACCTTAAAAAGTGTGCAAGTTAAATAATTACAAAAACAATAAATAATATAATCAGTGCAATGAAAGAAAGATTAAACAACTTGTTTCCTGGTTCTTTTTTCTTTGAATGTCGTTCGATTATTTTATCTGAATCCAAAAGCGGATTGATTTTTTTAGTTTGACTTAAAATAACAAATAACGGAACAAATATAGTGGTCGCAATTAGTCCTTTGATAATTGTAGGTATCAGATCTTCAATCAAAATTACTGAACTGTTTGTAAGATTCAGATTTAATATTGATATTTTAATAATCAAATAGTGATAAGTTAGGTTAAAAGAAAGATGACAAAGTATTATGGCGGTAATTGATTGATGGTAAAGATATAGCATTGACACCAACAAGCCTAAACCAAAATACGGTAAGAATCCCTGAAGTTGAAAGGTCAATAATCCGGTGACCGCAGCACAAAAGAAAATGGCACGATTTTGCTTTTTTTGTAATAACAATTCCTCTAAAATGATACCTCTTAAAGAAAATTCTATGAGGATTGCCGGAATCAAACAAAGCATTATCAAATAGACAATCAAGTAGATAGCATTATTAGCAGGAAACAATTGAAGTTGTTGGCCGAAGAAAATAATATTGTCAAGAATTCCGATTCGTTCCAGCAGAATAGATAGTGTTAAGTTTATCAATGCCATGATATAAGCAAAAGGGAAGCCGATGAGAATGCATAAGAATGCAGTGAGAGGATTAACGGTCAATTTTATGGAAAAAACTATTTGCGGCTTAAGTAAGATATAAATAATGGCGGGCAAAACAAAAGCTAAAAATAAGAATACAATTTGGCTTAAAGTTAAACTTTTCCAAGTAAATGCGCCGGAAATTATTCTTTGCCAGAAATTAAATATATCTAACAACAAAAATATCAGGCAACCTAAAACGATAAAAAACAACAAGTTCAATTTATTTTGCCATTTAGAATTTATATTTGCTTGTTGAGCCAATCTTTGACTGGTTTTAGGAGTTGGATTGACTATCCTAATTTTGGTAGGTCTGATTGTGTTTTCAGACCGCAGTTTATTGATTGGTCGAATATTGTTGTTTTGTTTATCATCCACATTATTGTACCTCAATAATTATTTTATATTTTACTTAATAGCAAATAATGTTGCAAGAGCAGTGAAAACAGGATTCCTGCAGTTAAAAAAGGAGCGAATGGAATGAGAATTCTTTCTGAATTCAAAAAAATTTTTTTTAACAACAAGAATCCAATTGCTAAACAACAACTAATTTTAACTGCATGAAAAACAATAGTCAGATCAAAAGACCAGGCTAATAAAGCTACCAGTTTAATATCGCCGCCACCAAATAGATATTTGCCAAATATTGACTCAGCAATTAATACAACAAATATGAGAATTATCAAAATACAAATTGATATAAGAAAACTCAAAGCGATTTGCCAGAAATTGCAAACAATCATCTTGGTTCCAAATATCATCAACCAAGCTATACATATTTCGCTGTTATAAACTTTTTGCCGACGTAAATCTGTATAAGAAAAACGTAAAAATGGCAAGAAGCAAAACAGATTAAATATAATATTCATAAATTTAGAATATCAGGCAATATCACAATATATGTATTAATTTTTTGGTAAATAATTATAAATTTGGTAACATAGACAGGATTTTGATAACATAGATGAGATTGTTGTAATTTGACAGAATTATAATTTATCGTCTTTATAAGAATTAATTATTTTTAGCAGGAGAGATTTTATGAAAGAACAGTTAGTAAACAGCATTAAAGCTAATTTAGCTGCTGAATACGGTAAAAATTTAAAACATGCTACTAAAACGGAAGTTTGGCAATCTTTATCACGTTCAATTATGCAAGTCTTAACAGAAGATTGGGAAAATACCCGCGAAACTTACCGCAAAGGTAAACAAGCATTTTATTTTTCCGCAGAATTTTTAGTTGGTCGTAGCTTGCTTAATAATATTGTCAATTTGGGAATATACGATGAAGTTCAACAAGCCGTTCAGGAATTGGGTTTTGATTTGAATGATTTAGAAGAAGAAGAAACGGATCCGGGACTTGGTAATGGCGGTCTTGGTCGTTTAGCTGCTTGTTTTCTGGATTCCAGTACTACACTTAATTATCCGGTTACCGGTTATGGGATTCTCTACCGTTACGGTTTGCTCAAACAATTGTTTGAAAACGGATTCCAAAAGGAATATCCTGATGAATGGATGGAATATCCATATCCTTTTAATGTAAAGAGATCTGAAGATAGGGTGATGGTTCGTTATCAAGATTTAGATGTCATTGCAGAACCTTATGATTTGCCTGTTACGGGTTTCGGTACAAAGAATGTTAACGTTCTTCGTTTATGGAAACCTGAACCGGCAGAAGCTTTTGACTTTAATCTATTTAATTCACAACGTTTCGACGATGCAGTTATCGAAAGAAACCGAGTTAATGATATTTTCCGCGTCCTTTATCCTAACGATACTTCATATGATGGCAAAGTTCTCAGAGTAAGACAACAATACTTCTTTGTCTCAGCATCTCTCCAAAATATTCTTAAAATGTACGAAAAAGAACATGGTACTGATTATACTAAATTTGCTGATTTCAACAGTATTCAATTGAATGATACGCATCCGGTTTTGGGAATTCCTGAATTAATCAGACTATTAGTTGATGAAAAAGGTATTGAATGGGATCAAGCCTTTGAGATAACCAAAAAAACATTTGCTTTTACCAATCATACAACTTTGGCTGAAGCTTTAGAAAAATGGGAAATTAGTATATTCCAATTCTTATTCCCGAGAATACTGGAAATAATTCAAAAAATTGATAGCCAATTACGCAATGAATTAAGAGACTGCCATTTTAATTCAGACCAAATTGAAAAAAATTCAATTATCCATGACGGTATGGTTCATATGGCAAATATGGCAGTTTACATGTCTTATTCGGTTAACGGTGTTGCTCAAATCCATAGCAATATTTTACAAAATACTACCTTTAATTGTTATTTCAAAATCTGGCCTGGGAAATTCAACAATAAGACAAACGGAGTTACACCGAGACGTTGGCTGAGAACATGCAATTCCAAATTGTCAGCTTTGTTAACTGAATTGTTGGGTAGTGAAGATTGGGTTACTGATCTGTCTTTATTGAAAAAGTTATTACCTTATAACAAAGATGAAACAGTGATGAAGCGTTTAATGCAAATTAAACGTGAGAATAAGGTTGCTTTAGCAAGTTACATTGAAAAGCGTGAAGGCGTCAAAATTGATCCGGATTCCGTCTTTGATGTCCAAGTTAAACGAATTCATGAATACAAGCGACAATTGCTTAATGCTTTTGCAATTCTTGACCAGTATTTTTATCTGAAAGATAATCCGGGAACGAAAATTACTCCGGTAACATATATTTTTGGAGGAAAATCCGCTCCGGGTTATTTCCGAGCAAAAGCTGTTATTAAATTTATCAATGAAATTGCTAAAAAGGTGAATAATGATCCGGATGTTAATAATCAGATGAAGGTAGTCTTTGTTCAGAATTATAATGTTTCATATGCCGAAAAGATTTTCCCGGCAGCAGATCTGTCAGAACAGATTTCAACGGTCGGTAAAGAAGCTTCCGGCACCGGCAACATGAAATTTATGATGAATGGTGCTTTGACACTGGGTACGTATGACGGTGCCAATATCGAAATAGTTGAGTTTGCCGGCGCAGAAAACAATTTCATGTTCGGTTCAAATCTGAAGGATTTTCCGGCAACCTTGGATTTCTATAATTCGCAATGGCAATACGAAAATATCCCGGGTCTCAAACGCATTGTCGATTCGCTGATTGACGGAACTTTCAATGATAATGATACCGGTATGTTCCGCGAATTATACAACAGCTTGCTCTACGGTTCAAATTGGGAAAAAGCTGATATCTATTATGTACTGGGAGATTTTTCAGATTATAAAAAACGCCGCCAAGATGCTTTTGAAGCATATCAGAATGAGATAGCTTGGGCAAAAATGTGCTGGCAAAACATTTGTAACAGCGGTCAGTTCAGTTCAGATAGAACGATTGAACAATATGCTAAAGAAATCTGGAGAGTCAAACCTGAACCAATTGCATAATATTACTGAATAACAGATAAAATTAAGCTCTGCTAAGCAAAATAAATTTTACTTAGCAGAGCCTAAACACATTACAAGGAGAAGAGAATGGCTGATTTTAAATATGAAGTAAAACAAAATATTGGGAAATTAAGTTCCGGACGTTCAGGCTGGAATCGTGAAGTAAATATGGTCAGTTGGAATGAAAATCCGGCAAAGCTGGATATTCGTGACTGGGCACCGGAACGTGCTAAAATGAGCAAGGGTGTTTCCTTAAGTTATGAAGAAGCCTCGATTCTGCGGGAAATTCTCAATGAAGTTAACTTGGACGAACTATTCAAATCTGAAGCATAAAATATTAATTATATTATGTGGAATTATGTGGAAACTTAAAAGTGAAAATTTATAAATATTTGAAAAGTAGGTTAAAAAGCTAATAGCATCAAAGCAATTGCCACGATTCCGATAATCATTGAAATAAAGATATTTTTTGTTTTATATGCAATAAAAAAAACGATTAAAGAAGGAACAATCTTCAGATTAACCAGAGGATGGAAATTTAGATTATTTTCCCAGAAAACCAGATCGGAAAAGACCAAGGCTGAGAAGATAGTGACAGGTATAAAGGATAGCCATTTTGTGAGAGATGGAGGTATCTCTTTATTTTTGAAAAACAGCATTGGAATTACGCGAGGGATAAAAGTAGCGATTGCTGCACCGAATATTATAAACCACCTGTCAGTTGTCATGTTTACCTCGTAAAGTTTTTTGTTCCACTTGTTTTTTATTACTGATAATAAAACCGATTGTCGAAGCGATTACAGCTGCAATAACCAAAGAAATATTGTTTCTCAAAAGTATTTTAAATATAATTGCTAATGTTCCGGCTACTATAGCAGCAATCAAGTGAACTTTGGAAACGACCTGTTCTACAAGCATTGCGATAAACATTGCTACTAACACATAATTGACAACTGTTAAAGGGATATTGACATTTTGACCGATGAAGGTTCCACATAAACTGCTGATAATCCAAGAGAAATGCGCTAAAAGATTTGTGGTCAAAGCTTTACTTGGTGTCCAATCGGGATTTGTCGTGAATTGCGTAATATTAGTGCCAAAAGTTTCATCGACGATAGTTTGAGCAAACAGCAGATAAAATCCGATAGATTTTCCCTTCAAATATTGTATTAACCCAGATGACATTAAAAGATGTCTTGAATTAACAAAGAAAATAGTAACAATAATTGAGACGGGTGAACTTGCAGCAGATACTAATTGAGCAATCATAAACTGTCCTGCTCCGGCAAAGACTAATAAGCTCA
>JAAYNE010000039.1 GCA_012521015.1 Clostridiaceae bacterium
AGTATCACATACAGAATAAACATTGGATTGTACATCCACAAAAATACATAGGAAATATATGTATATAAAAAATAACCTAATGTTCCCGTAAGTAACAACCTACCTTTTAAAGATCCTCTTAGCGCTAGGAATAGTGATACAACTAAAAGAGGAACGCCTAATACAATTGTTACTATATCTTGTGCTATACCCTGTGCTGCTACAGATACAGAATCATAGTTATACAATCCTTTTCCATAAATTTCTATTGTTTCACCTCTAAATGATACAATTTCATATACTCCTGGACCAGCATTGGAAAAAATTCCAACCAACGAAGCAACTAACGATAATACCACAATACATCCTATAAGTAAGCTAATTGGTTTTTTATACTTCATCCAAAATCCCACTCCCTGCATTATTTATTACTTGATCTGCTGCCATTAACTATCCTCAGTACTATATCTTCTGAATAAAAATCAATTAACCTGTTTCTTTGTTCTTCACCAATATCTTTTTCAACCATTATCTTTATAATAAGGCCTAAAGTTGATACTGCAATCACTTGAGCAGTTAGTTCTATAGAATCTTCATCCATATGTGTATTTTTGTATATGTCTTGTAAGCATTGGTATAGTGAATATAAGGCAGGTTTTACTTTTGAGGCTCCCTTAAAAAGCGAAGAAGTATGCTTCAAAGCTTCTTCTGACTTACTTAACTGAGCCGCAATAAATTCATCAGGCACTTTTAGTGCTGCCATAATATAATTTTTGGTCATCTTTACCAATCTTTCTTCTGGTGAAGTGCCCGCCAATTCTTTTGAAGATACAGCTGATACTATTTTCTTATATCCTCTTTGCATTACATTGTTCAATATTTCCTCCTTATCATTAAAATAATGATAAATAATTGACGGAGAGTACTCTATTTTTTTTGCTATTTTCCTTATTGATAATCCGTCAAGTCCCTCATCAGATATGATACTACTTGCAGCCGAAAGGATAAGTTCTTTCATTTCTTCTATTTCTCTTTGCCTTCTTTTCTCTATCGTCATTTTATTATTCCTCATTTCGCAAACACCGTTATATTATTTAACACTGTTTTATTATTTAACGCTGTTCAATTTTAGAATAACACCATAAAATTCCTATGTCAATTAGAAAATAAAAAACTTTGTCCATACCCCATTTTTTATGTTTTCATTTGAATAAATAGAATTTAGATCAGGTCCATATTACATATAAAGCAGACCTCCTCAAGTTTATTCAACGCTACCTCCCGTTTAGCGCACAATCTCCGAAGCGTTATTTTTCACCATATAAAAATCAGCTCGGCTATGCCTTACCATATACGCCGCCGTGATAGCAATAATAGGCGTTTGCTTTGAGGGACAGGATCTTATTCATTGAGCTCTCAGCATGGTTTAAATCCAGCGTGAACTGCGGGTTTGCAATCACGGGCCGACCTTCCTCCAAAGCCATGGCATCCCCGGTAATAACAATCGAGTCCTTCTCCATAAAAAGCGAAATGTGCCCGGGAGTGTGGCCCGGTGTGGCGATGATATGGCAGCCACCGCACCAGTCCATTTTGTCACCGTCATGCAGAAATTCGTCCACCAAAACCGGCTCAACCCGGCGCAACATATCACAAAATGCACTACCGAAATCCTGCTGATCCGATGGGAGCATTTTTTGCATCTCCTCAGCCTGCTTTAGACGAAGGGGCTTTTCCTCTGCGGAAATATAGGACGCTTCTGCTTGAGAGGCATATATCTTGATATTGGGATTTACCCTTTTGATAGCCGCCGCCGCGCCCATATGGTCGTGGTCATGATGCGTCAGCACCAACCCAGTAAGTCGCTTCACAGACAGCCAATGTTGCCCCAATTCCTTTTCAAGCGTGGAAAGGGAACCGATAAAACCGCAATCCACAAGCACGATGTTCTTTTCATCCCACAACAGCGTGGGATATACCGTATTTACCGTATCGCCAAACGGCGCTGTGATAACAAGTCTAAGTATTTTATACTCCATAGTCGTCTCCTGTGCGTTTAAAGAATGATGCGTATTAAGTTACTGTAGTTTATGCTTATTTTGCCGTCTTATATTCCTTTGCTAAAATGCCATATATAGCGCTGTCACATATCCCTTGATTATTCCAGTCTGCTTCCCTAAGTGTCCCCTCGTACTTTAAACCGCATTTCACCATTACTTTTCCAGAATTAGGGTTTCTCGGGTCATGGCGTGATTCAATGCGATTTACGCCTACTTCTTCAAAAAGAAATTTAACTAATGCGGCTAAAGCTTCAGAAGTAATTCCTTGCTTCCACCATCTTTTTCCGATGCAGTACCCAATATGCACCATTTTCACATCATCATCTTTGTGAACAACGGAAATACTGCCAATTGGTTCATCGCCGTTTTCTTTTAATGTAATAGCCCATTGGTAATAGTCATCTTTAGCATATTGACTGGTCCAATCAGACAACACATTACGGCTGATTTCAACCGATTTATGAAATGGCCACATTAAGTATTTTGTAACTTCTGAGTCGTTTGCCCAGTTATTAAACATTGCATCAGCATCTTCTATGGCAAACCTACGAAGTACCAATCTATCCGTCTCAAGCCTTTTTGTACCTAAATGTTTCATCTGCACACCTCCATTACATATAAATAATCTGTAATTCAACTTTTCTTACACGAATTCAGCATGATAGAGAAACCGTTGTTAGGTAAGCGCTTAATCTTAGGGTGCCTTGCTAGAAGGAACATTTCTGCACCAGCCTGGTAACTCTGATGACCATGGCAGAAAAGATGTTAACGATTCTGCCGTTAATTCCTTCAGGTTTGGCAACTTGG
>JAAYNE010000040.1 GCA_012521015.1 Clostridiaceae bacterium
CGCTGTGTCACTAATTTCTTAGAACACTCAGCGATAAAAGCTTGAATCTCTGGCCACTTCCCTGAGTCTAACCACATTTCATAGGTATCTTTTTTGGGTGTTTTTCCCATGTCGATTACCTCCAAAACGTGAAATAAAAAAGCCGCCGCATCTAGTTCTTGCGAGGGCTTGTTTATGTAGTTCTCTACACTTACAGTTTATTAGACTAACAGGCTATACGGAAGATATACTTTACTATACTTTACTATACTCTTTTGGTTTGTAATTAAGAGGAAAAATTCGGGGCAAAAAATATTAGTTCAGTTTCCAACATATAATCATTCACTAGAATTATTTATAATATGAGGCTATTCTCCCATTAAATATCTATGTTGTTAATTTATCAATGGCAATATATAATAAGAACATAAGGTTCAAGAGAATGTTACCAGTTCACGAATGGTACTAGAAAGGCGAACAGTAAAAATTATGTGTTTTTTTAAAAAAAAAGCTATAAAACCAAGCAACGAAGGAATTAACTCTCCTGTATATGACGATGGGTATATATATTTTGGACATTATCCCCAATCTATAACTAATAATAAAAATGAAAACCACAAAGCGGTTATTTATCAATTTCAAGAGCCATCACTAACATTAGAACAAGTATTAGAACTAGAAGAATTTTACATTAATGAGAAAACAGGAGAAATAGAAATAAATGATTCAAAAATGACAGAGTTTCAAAATAAAAAAATTATTTTTTCAAATAAGATTAAAGCAATAAACAACAAAAAATACCTTTTTAAGTTTGAAAGAATTAAGTGGAAAATTTTATTTGAAACTGATGACTACTGGTTGGTTATTTCTGACAAAATATTGGATAATCTTCAGTTTAGTAATGATAGAGATAATAACAACTATGAGGATTCTTATATTAGAAAGTGGTTGAATGAAGTGTTCGTCCATGAAGCCTTTTCTGAAGAAGAACAAAAATATCTGTGTCCTTGCACTATAAATCTGGGACCAGAATCAACAGATATATTCTATACTTCTTATACTGCTCCAGGAGGTGGTAGTTACTATCATTATAATAAAAACATTTATAAAAACATCGATAAAAGCGGACCGATAGAAGACAAAGTTTTTCTTTTATCATATCAAGATTTAATTAATTTTAATTTAAAATTTGATACAAATGATGAAAATTCAAAGCAAAGGCAAAAATATTATACAGATTATTGTATATGTAAAAATATCAGCACTTTACATCCAACCGCAGACTACTGGACTAGATCTAAATCTAAAGATGGTCTTAAAGTATTTTACGTGAATAAAGACGGGAATGTTAAGAGGCATACTGACATATATAATGGCACAATAGTTCAAATGCTCGGAGTTGTTCCAGCACTTGCAATTTCAAAGAATAAAAACTCCACTGCAAAACATGTTTTTTCTTACAATTTACCTTCTGGTGTCTCATTTTCAAAAAACAAGGAAGATATTTTAGTTAGCGAGCAAACGATTACTTTCGGTAAATACTTTCAAGAAACAAAAAATTCTAAAACACCTGTACTGTGGGATCTATTAGAAGAAACCGATGATTATTATTTATTACAATCAAGATATATTCTTGATCAAAAGGTTTTTGATGAAAGTCAAAATACATTTGAAAATTCTTCATTGAGAAAATGGCTTAATACTGAATTTATTGAGGAAGTTTTTACTCATGCCGAAAAAAAGATTCTGCTTCCTCTGTTCAAAGATGACAAGATAACAATTCTTTCACAGGAAGAATTGAGGCTAAATAAATATAAATTTGGAATATCTAATTCAGGCACGTTTACAAGGAGAAAGATAGCTACAAAATATGCCATCAATAAAGGCCTTTATAATCCTAAATATTTATTTAGAATGGACTCGGGTTTTGAATCTTGGTATTGGACAAGAAGTCCTGCTTATGAAGATTTGTATAGTACTAAAATAATTATGGAACAGGCTGTTACAGTAGATGAGGATGGAGAATTATTTTCAAGAAAGAAAAATATTACAAATTGTGGTGTTGTTCCTGTTATAAAGTTAAGAAAAATTGCAGGTATTAAAGTGAATATTACTGAACCAGAAAAATATGAAAATATTACATTTACCTTTCAATAACGGTGAATCCCTTTAAAGCCGATTCAAGTTTGGTACCTTTGAATATTCAAAATTAACTGTTTTTAGAATTATCGCTGGAAAAACAAATTCGCTTCAGAGCTTTGTTGTGGAGTTTAAATAGATGCACTTGGCTGTATGCAAGATCAATAGCGATATCTTCCCAGTTCCTGCAATTTAGGTAGCGCTCACGGAGAATTATTTCTAACTTGGCATCACCAACTTCGGCAATCGTCCGTGCAATATTCTGCTTTAATGCGAATAGTTTACTTATTTCATCCTGAATGATGTTCTCTAGTTCCATTATTTTATCGATATAGCGAACGAACGGTGCTTCTAAATTAGGTTGCTGTTTGATCTTATCCGGACCATAGCTCGGACCGCTTGGACCAAGCGCGATTGTGTTTATATAGTCGAGTTCATTTTGAAATGACTTAATCCGATTATTGAGGTGTCTCGCCTGATTTAAGTATTCTTTGGCATTCATAGCGTCTTTTCTCCTCTCGTAAAGTTTTTAATAGTAATTCTGGATTCATAGAAGTTAATATACCGAAGTATGGCGAGGCAATAAACTGCTCAATAGACTTGATTTCTAAAAGGCATTGGTTATGCTTTCTTTCATATTTCGCACGATTCGTTAATCGCATGACTGCCCCTCGATCCGTAAGCAGTCTTAAATCCAGACAGGCTTTTCGATAGTCGATGATGGCATGTTTCACGATGTCTGCGGCAAGTTTCTCGTAGCCCCTCATATTTTTGCCCTCACCGCTTTAAACAAGGCATTTTGCAGTGTTTCTTTACCGCTAAGCACTTTGAGGATTTGTTCATCGATCGTCTTATCGGCAATGATGTGTATGACGACAACCGTTTCTGACCTTTGACCTTGTCGCCATATACGAGCAATCGTCTGTTGATAAAGTTCAAGACTCCACGTTAGACCAAACCACACAAGCGTTGATCCACCACTTTGGAGATTAAGTCCATGCCCTGCAGAGGCCG